>JAIOAS010000080.1 GCA_019873725.1 Chloroflexota bacterium
ATCGTCACCGCCAGTCCTACCAGGGTGCGCATCAGCGCGGCGAACAGGACCTGGCGGCCTGAGATCATCACGACAAGCGCACGTACTGCACTGGATAGCGCCGTGCCAAAGTACGCCCATCCGACCCAGGCCACCAGTCCCACGACAACCGCCCCAACGACAAATTGCAACATCCGGCGCAGTTTCTGCTTGTGCGTGATGCGCTCGACGGTGCGCGCAGTAAAATCCAGCGCGAGCATGGGCGGCGGTGCAGCCGTGCGCAAGAGCATATCGACCTGCGCCATCGCTGCCCATTCCTGCCGGCAAGCTTCACATTGCGCGAGATGCGCCTGCCAGGACGCTTCTTCCTGCGGGGAGAGCGTCCCTTCACACACACGCATCCACCACGCATCGCTGTGCATGTCTGTGATTGGATCACGCAGCATATCTTTCCTCCTCCATCATATTTGAACCCACAATAAGTTGTGCCATCACCCGGCGGGCACGGAAAAGCCGGGATTTAATTGCCGAGATACTCAACCCTGTCACTTCGCCGATTTCGGTATAGGACAGCCCTTCCCAATAGAACAAGGTGATGACGGTGCGATCCAGGGGCGGCAAACTTTCCAACATTTCCTGAATCTGAATCTGTTGTTCATGGTGCAACATTTCCGACTCGGGATTGGGGCTGTGCCCGGCCTGCCATTCCCATGCGCCGTCCTCGCCCATCCCATCCAGCGAGACGGCAGGTTTGCGCCGCCGGATGCGATCAACACATTCGTTCGAGGCGATGCGCAGCACCCACGGCTTGAAGGGCCGTTCTGCGTCATAGGCGTGCAGATTCAGCACGGCCTTGATCAACGCCTCTTGCGCGGCGTCTTCAGCCTCCGTGTACTCGCCTAACATTCGATAGCAAAGGTTAAAGACCGGCTGCTGATATGTCGTCACCAGACGGTTAACCGCCGCCTCATCACCACGTTGCGCTAACAACAACCATTCTTCCATTTTTCCCGATCCTGTTTCTTAATACGCAGGAGTTAAAAACGAGTTGCAGAAAAAAAGGGCGACTTGATCAGTCGCCCCTTTGTTATCCATCGTGCATTGTGCTAGATGCGGAAAGGCTGCTGCAAATCCGAAATCAAGAAAGATTCCGGCTCTACGTCCTCGTCGCTGAGCAGCGTGCCTTTGGGCAGTTCCTTCTCTACCGCCACCCCTTCGTAGTCGTCGATGGGGCCATCGGAGCCTTCGATGTCGCCGCGGTAGCCGGTACCGGCGGGGATCAGCTTGCCGATGATGACGTTTTCCTTCAGGCCGTAGAGCATATCCTCGTCGGAGCGGACGGCGGCATTAGAGAGCACTTTGATGGTGTGCTGGAACGAGGCCGCCGAAAGGAACGAGTCGGTCGCCAGCGCGGCCTTGGTGAGGCCCAGGAGCACCTGACGCGCGCGCGCCGGAGCCTTGCCCTCCGCGACCAACTGACGGTTGAGGCGCTCGAATTGCACCCGATCCACCAGATCGCCGGGCAGGTAGTCGGTATCGCCAGACTCGGTGACCAGCACCCGGCTGAGCATCTTGCGGATGATGATCTCGAAGTGCTTGTCGCTGATGTTCACGCCTTGTGAGCGATAGACCTGCTGCACCTCGCTGAGCAAGTGCACCTGCACCGCATCGCGCCCCTGGACTTGCAGGATGCGGTGCGGGTTCGGCACACCCTCGTAGAGCTGCGTGCCGGCGGTGATCTTCTGGCCTTCGGCGACGAGTAAGCGCGCCGCCGGCGGTACGGCATACGTGTGTTCGTCCCGGATCTCGTAGACCAGGAGGAGATCGCGGTCGTCGCGGGAGATGCGCCCGTTGGACTTGGCCCGCAGTTCTCTGGCATCTTCGGCGTTGCTCCGCGCCAGTAGATCGTTTTGTTTGACCGTGTCGCCATCTTCCACCAGGATTTCCCAGCCTTCGGGGATTTCATAGCTGGCCCGCTTGACCTGGCTGTCGACGATAGACACCGTCACCGCGTCGCCCTCACGAGTCACGTGGACGACGCCGTCCTGGTCGGCGATTTCGGCTTCACCGCGCGGCGCTTTGCGCGCTTCGAGCAATTCCTCGACGCGCGGCAGACCGCTGGTGATGTCACCACTGGATGAAGCCGTACCACCGGTGTGGAAGGTGCGCAGGGTCAGTTGGGTGCCGGGTTCGCCGATGGACTGCGCCGCAATGATGCCCACGGCAGTGCCGATCTTCACCAGGCCGCCGCGGCCCAGGTCGCGCCCGTAGCACATCGCGCAGATGCCGTGCTCCAGTTCGCACGTCATCGGCGAGCGCACGTAAACTTCCTCAATTTCCAGGCGGTTGATGAGCTCTGCCCGGTCTTCATCAATTTCTTCGCCTTTGTCGACGATGACTTCTCCGGTACGCGGGTGCAGCACCGGCGCTGCCGCGGTGCGCCCCAGCAGGCGCACGGTGATCGGTTGCCCGCCGATGTTGTCCTGGCGGCGAATCCAGATGCCGGTGCGTGTCCCACAGTCGACGGCGTTGATGATGATGTCCTGCGCCGTGTCTACCAGGCGGCGGGTCAGATACCCGGCGTCCGCCGTGCGCAGCGCGGTGTCGGCCAGACCCTTGCGCGAACCGTGTGTGGAGATGAAGTACTCCAGGGCGGTCAAACCCTCGCGCAGGTTGGAGCGGATGGGCAAGGGGATGATGCGCCCTGACGGGTCGGCCATCAGACCGCGCATCCCGGAAAGCTGGGCAATCGGCCCAAACCCACCCTTGGATGCGCCGGAGCGCGCCATGACGGCGATGGGACCATCGGGGTCCAGGTGGGCAGAGACGGCCTTGGAGACCGAATCACGCGCCTGCGACCAGATTTCGATGGTGCGGTTGTACTGTTCTTCTTCGGTCAGCAGACCGCGGCGGTACTGGCGTTCGATTTCGCCCACTTCGCGGGTGGCATCGTTCAGGATGGCCTGTTTTTCCTCTGGAATGGTCAGGTCGTAAACCGAAATCGTCACGCCGGAGATGGTGGCGTAGCGGAAGCCCATCGTCTTGATGGCGTCGGCAAAGTCGACGGCAGCCTGAGCGCCGATGCGACGATAGCACAACGCGATCAGGTCCTGCAAATCGCCTTTATCCAGCGGCTTGTTGATGTAGCGCAACGGGTCGGGCACGATGCGGTTGAAAAGCGCGCGCCCCACCGTCGTCTCGATCGGTTGTGCCGGCGCGGGGCGATCATCGTAGACCTGGGCGACCTTGATCCGGGCGTGGATACCGACTGTCCCCAGGGCGTAAGCCATTTCTACTTCGTCCAGATCGGCAAAGGCTTTCGGTTCGCCGTTCTGGGTTGTCACATCCATGGTCATGTAGTAAATGCCCATGCACATATCCTTGGACGGCCCAATGATGGGCTGCCCATCGGCAGGTTTGAGGAGGTTGCGCGACGCGAGCATCAGCTTGCGGGCTTCCTCGACCGCCTTGCGTGAGAGTGGGACGTGCACAGCCATCTGGTCACCGTCGAAGTCGGCGTTGAAGGCGGAGCAGACCAGCGGATGCAGTTGGATGGCCTTGCCTTCGACCAGCAGCGGCTCGAAGGCCTGGATGCCGAGGCGGTGCAGCGTCGGCGCGCGGTTGAGCATCACGGGACGGTCCTGGATGACTTCTTCGAGGACTTCCCAGACTTCTGGCCGCTGGCGCTCGATGAGGCGCTTGGCCGCCTTGACGTTGGTGGCGTAGTTGTATTCGACGAGCCGCTGGATGATGAAAGGCCGGTAGAGTTCCAGCGCCATGGTCTTGGGGAGGCCACACTGATGAATTTTCAGATGTGGCCCGACGACGATGACGGAACGCCCGGAGTAGTCCACGCGCTTGCCCAGCAGGTTGCGGCGGAAGCGGCCTTTCTTCCCCTTGAGCATATCGCTCAAGGATTTGAGTTGGCGACGCCCACGGCGGCTCATAGCCTTGCCACGCTGGCTGTTGTCGATCAGGCTGTCGACGGCTTCCTGCAGCATGCGCTTTTCGTTGTTGATGATGACCTCGGGGGCGCCCAGTTCCAGGAGGCGCTTGAGGCGGTTGTTGCGGTTGATCACCCGGCGATAAAGATCGTTGAGGTCCGACGTGGCAAAGCGCCCACCATCCAATTGCACCATTGGGCGCAGTTCCGGCGGGAGCACGGGCAGCACGGTCAAGACCATCCATTCGGGTCTGTTTTTGCTCTTGCGCAGCGCCTCGACGACCCGCAACTGGCGGGTAGCTTTCTTGCGTCGTTGGGCCGAACGTCCAAAGCGCACTTCGTGCCACAGTTCTTCGGCCATCTTGTCCAGATCCAGGCCCTGCAGCAATTCGTAGATCGCCTCGGCGCCCATACCGGCGCGGAATACCTGTCCCCAGCGCTGGCGCAGCTCGCGGTAGCGTTGTTCGTTGAAGAACTGGCGCTCGCTCAGGCTGAGCAATTCTTCGCGCAATTCGTCGTAGTGGTTGCGGATGATGCTGGTCTTCTCATGCAGTTCGTCCCGCACGTGCTGAATATCGTCTTGAATGTCGGGCGACTTGGCAGCCGGTTCCGCAGCCGCGACCCGGAGGGCTTCAGTTTCGCGTTGGTGAATCTCCTGCTCCAGCGCATCCAGCGCATCCTGCGCGACGGCGTTGAGTATCGCGTAATGCTCGCGGCTCACCAGCTCGTCAGCCTCGACGATCACCGTGTCCGTCGCAGTGAAAATGATCGATTCGTTGGCCTGGCGGCCCAGCATCCCATCCAGGCGGTCGCGCAGCCGCTTGGCCTCACCGAGGATTTGCTCGGTGCGCGTGTTGAGTTCTTCCTCGAACCTGGCCCGGATTTCTTCCTGGCTGGCTGCAAGTTGTTTTTTCTCCTGTACCAGCCGACTTTCCAGCTCGCCGATGCGGGAGGTGGCGGCGTCGTCCATCGTCGTCATCCGCATGCGTTCTTCTTCGTCGATACGCTTCAATGCCCGCTGGCGTGCTTCCTCATCGACGTAGGTGACGACGTACTGCGCGAAGTAGAGCACGCGGTCGAGGTTGCGTTTGCTGATATCGAGCAGGATGCTCATGTGGCTGGGGATGCGGCGGGTGTACCAGATGTGCGCCACCGGCGCCGCCAGGGTGATATGCCCCAAACGTTCGCGCCGCACCGAGTTGCGCGTCACTTCGACGCCGCATTTGTCGCAAATGATGCCCCGGTAACGAATGCCTTTATATTTACCGCAATAACATTGATAATCACGAGTAGGCCCAAAGATGGCCTCGCAAAAAAGCCCATCCTTTTCCGCGCGCAGGCGCCGATAGTTGATGGTTTCCGGCTTGGTGACCTCCCCGTAGGACCATGAAAGGATGTCGTCTGGTGAGGCTAAACTGATCCGTAGAACTTTGAAGGTGCGCGCTTCCGTTATACGTTCATCACGATTCATGCTTTATTCCCCCTAACCCCTGGTCTCAGGCAACAAAAAACAAGCGACTAAGACTTCTTGCTCAGCGCTTTCTCAATATGACAGACTCGCCATAACATAGGTCAGAGTATTATAGTCAAATATATGAAAAAGTCAAAACCTTAGTTGGATGGGGTGCATTTCAGAATGGGGGCGACTTTTTCTTAAATTGCACCGCAGAGCACGCAGCGTCCGCAGAGTTGCCAGAAATTTCTCCGCGTTCTCTGCGAACTCTGCGGTTAAATCATCGGAGCAAGAATGATAAGACCCTGGCGCAAAGGTGCGATCACTGTATTTTCGCGCAGTTTCTGGTACAATTTATGTGTTGGTCTTCAGCTCCGGGCGCGATGGTGTGGTGTGACCAGGGGACACCACATTTTATGGAAGGCGGGTACTATCACGATGAAAGGGAGGGGCTTGTGGATGCGGCCAGCGATGCTAAAGCACTCTCGTTGAGTGTGACCGACATGCTTCCGCTTGAAGATGATATATTGTTGGACGTTCTGCAACGTAAACGTCAGGGGCGGAACATTGAGGCGCTCTATCAACTGGGGTGGAGTCAAATATTGCTGTACGATGAGCCGACGATCCTCCGTTGTGCTCTGGAAGTCGCGGCGCAAGTGCTTGACTTTGATTTTGCCAGCTTCAGTCTGGTCGACACGGATGCAGCTGCCTTACGGGTGCACTATTTTCTTGAGCGGGGCGTCCTCAAGACTGTGGAACGCTTCATCGCGCTGGATAGCCCGCGCAGTATCTCGGCTGCGGTGGCACGGGAAGGCATCGCGCTGAATGTGCCCGATGTGCGCCGTGATCCCCGCTACTTGCCTTACGACGAAGCGGCTCCCCCCACTTGCTCCGAGTTGTGTGTGCCGATGAAGCTGTATGGCGCTGTGATCGGCGTCTTGAACCTGGAGAGTGGCGAACGCAACCATTTCACCGCCACCGATCAATTTCTGCTTCAAATTCTAGCCAACCAGACTGCCGTGGCTGTGCAGAATGCACGCCTCTATGCGCAGACACAGCGCAATGCGCGCGAATTTAGCGCGCTCATCAGCGCCACCCACGCCCTGTCTGCCAATCTGGATCTCAATACGGTGTTGCAACAGACGTTGGTGCAAATTAACACATTGCTCGAGGCTGAAGACGCCTCGGTGCTGCTTTACGATAACGCCAGCGAGGATTTAGTTTTCGCGGCAGTGGCAAGCAGTAACACGTCCGCTATCTTGTTCGGGCAGCACGTCTCCCTGGATGCCGGCGTGGCAGGGTGGGTGATGCGGAACAAAACTTCGGCCATCGTAGAGAATGCTCAAGAAGACCCCCGTTTCTTCAGGGAAATTGATGCTCTCACTGCGGTCACCACCCGCTCATTGTTAGCCGTACCGTTGATTACCAAAGACCGCGTCATCGGCGTGCTGGAGGTCATCAACAAAGTCGATGGCGCTTTCAATACTCACGACCGTGAGTTGCTGGAGGCGTTAGCCAGTTCCGCTGCGATTGCCATCGACAACGCGCGCTTATATCAGGAATTGATCGACCAGATTCAGCTCTTGCAGGCCACGCAGGTCAAACTGATTCAGAGCGAGAAAATGGGGGCGTTGGGGCGTCTGATTGCGTCGATTTCGCACGAGATCAACAACCCGCTGCAATCGATTCAGGGATGTTTGACCCTGGCAAAAGAGGAATTGGAAAGCCCCGCGCGTCCAGACAAAATAGTGCGCTATCTGGACATTGCTGAAGGCGAGATTGAACGCATCGCCACGATTGTGCGGCGCGTGCGTGAGTTTTACCGCCCTTCAGGGCGGGAACGTGCGCCGACCGATATTCACCAGACGCTGGAGAGCGTGTTGGCGTTGAGTGGGAAGGAGTTGCAGCATAGCTTCGTTGAGGTCGAACGCATCTGGGATCCGGCCATACCGCTGATTGTGGTTAATCAAGATCATCTCCGGCAGGTTTTCTTGAACCTGGTGATCAACGCCATCGATGCTATGCCTAAGGGCGGCACCCTGACCATTCGTACCATCCTCGATCATAAGAATGTCATCATCGAATTCGCCGATACCGGTATAGGGATGTCGCCAGAAGTTCAGGCGCGTTTGTTCGAGCCGTTTTTCACGACCAAAGCTCATGGTTCGGGATTGGGGCTTTCCATTAGCTATGGCATCATCCAGGAGCACAATGGTCAGATTCTTGTGCAGAGTGAAGTCGGCAAGGGGACGACTTTTACGATTATTTTGCCTGTAGCGTGATCTTGCGATGCCAATTCGGCGGTTGTTGTTTTCCCATCGTTATGCATTTGTAACACGCACGGCCTTTGAATCGCCTAAAATGAGTGATAGAGAGGACATGTGACCAATGACAACCGTAACACCGGCAAAGATTTTGATCGTAGATGATGAAGAGAGTATTCGTTTCTTCCTGCGCGAGTTGCTGGAACGTGATGGGTATACGGTCGTGACCGCCGATAGCGGCGAGTTGGCGTTAAAGCATATTGAGCAGCAGGAATTCGACCTGGCGCTGATCGATCTTAAGATGAGGGGGATCAGCGGAACCGATGTGCTTAAAGAGTTGCATGCGAAGGCGCCCGATACGGTGGTCATTATGCTTACCGGGCATGGTTCGCTCGAATCGGCGGTTGAGGCGCTGCGTCAGGGCGCGCACGATTATCTTTTCAAACCGTGCAAAACCATCGAATTGCGTGAAAGCATCCGTGTGGGATTGCTCAACCGGCGGCAGAAACAGAAGCAGCGTGAGTTGTTGTGGCAATTGGAGCAGCATTTGAGCACCACGCTGGATGGCGTGCGGGCCACCATCCAGCAGGTCGGGGCGCTACCGCCGGCGACTGCACTGCGGGGTACGGCACAAGCCGCCGCGCCCGTCGTCGATCCGCAACCTGCTGAGGAGAAACGATTCCTCCAATATGGCAACTTGATCGTCGATTTGACGCGCCACGTCATCACCATGGAAGCCAAGCTGTTGGAGCTCAGCCCCACCGAGTTTGATGTGCTCGCCTATCTGATCAGCGAGGCCCCACGGGTGATTTCGCCCCAGGAATTGCTGCGTGAAGCCCAGGGTTATGCCGCCGAAGCGTGGGAAGCCCGCGACATTGTCCGCTATCACATTTATCGCATTCGCCAAAAGATCAAGGATGCTACCGGGCACACCGACGTCATCCGCACTGTGCGCGGGGTTGGTTATACGGTCAGTGCTGTTTGATGACACCTCTTCTCTTTGCTAACGTATCTGCAACAGAATTACTACGTAACCCTAATGCTATCCCTACCGATTTGTGGTATTGTATCCTCAGCTATGCGTGCCGAAAGCTGCGAGAGGCGCTTGCCGTCCGTTTTCTCGCTCGAGAGACGAGTGATATCATGGTTAAGGCCGACGGAGCTGAAGATAGAATCACCAGAGGGATTGAGGGAGGACAATGACCCGATCTGAACTGCGCGAAACGGATTCAGGCGCTCGGAAGCGTCTAAACGAAGTCTGTAACTTGGACGCACTTCATGACACATTCATCCGTAACGTATCCCATGAATTTCGGACCCCTCTCGCGGTGTTGATGGGATATGCCGAAATGCTGTATACCGGTGAACTTGGCTCGCTCTCGCCAGAGCAACAGCGGGCGGTTGGTATTATCGTCAACCGTAGCCACGAACTTAAAAGAGCCGTGACCCGAATCAACACGTTGCTGGCTGTGCAGGCGCATAAATATGTTCGGCAGTTGCTTGCACCAACGAGTTTTGTCACCCCCGTGATTGAGGTGCAGCGCGTGCATGCTGAGGCTGCCGGTATCGCTCTCGAATTGCATCTCTCCACGGAACTTCCCTGTATCATTGGCGATGGCGAACAGTTGCAATTGGCGTTCGAGTGTTTACTTGAAAATGCCATCAAATTTACGCCGCGTGGGGGGTGTATCACCGTACATCTGTGGTCCGATTCACACTGGGTGTATCTATCGGTTGAGGACACCGGCATTGGTATGGCGCAGGAAGATATGATGCGCCTGTCTGTGCCGTTTGCGCAGCTCGACGATTTACCTTCGCGTGCTTATGGGGGCTTGGGATTAGGACTGACGCTGGCGCGCAGTATCGTGGTTGCTCACGAAGGTGAGATTACCGCCGAGAGCCAGCGGGGTCAGGGTAGCTGTTTCACGGTCAAACTTCCGCTCCATGCTGCCGCCGAAAGGTCGCTGCATACCAACACCAGGAGCGAAATTATGCGCCGCATTTTAATCGTTGATGACGAAGAGAGCGTGGCTTTTACTTTGCGCGAGGGTTTGCGAAAATTGCCCTGCTGCGAAATCATGGTGGCCTTGAGTGGGCATCAGGCACTTGAGCTTTTTGCCCAACAGCCCTTCGATTTGCTCATCACTGACTATAAGATGCCTGATTTGAGCGGTATGGCGCTGGCTTCCTGTATTCAGCAGCGTTATCCGGGAACCAATATCATTTTGATCACCGCTTACGGCCGCGATCTGGTTCAGGATATGGTAACAGGCCATGCCATCCGGCGCGTGTTGCACAAACCCATCCGGCTCACCGAGATCCGTGATGTGGCTCTGGAAACTTTGGCCCTGCAAGCGTGAGGGTTAGCGGGCCAATTGCTGGCTTAAAAGAGAGGGTAAAGTGATGTCAACCCAACGTATCCTGATTGTCGATGATGATCCTGCAGTCCTCTTGACTCTGGCTGCCAGTGTCGGAAGACTGAATCCTGCTTATGTGGTGGACACTTGCGAAAGCGGGGCAGAGGCGTTGGCCTATCTGGAGAACCATCGTTATGTTTTGCTCCTTACCGATTACAGCATGCCGGGCATGAGTGGTATTGATCTGGTGCGGATAGTACGGGAACAATCGCCGGATACGCGTATTATTATGATGACGGCCTACGGTAGCGATGGATTGCGCGATCAAGCCGCCACGCTGCAGCTCGACGCTTTTGTCGATAAGCCTTTCACCGTCAAGCAGATCCGGGAGATCATCAGCCGCACCATGGCGAAGACTACGGGCGCGCCGCATATCCTTGTCATTGAGGACAACACCGATTTGCGGCGCTTGTACAGCAACGCGCTGGCGCGCGCCGGTTATCGGGTCAGTGAGACGGGCGTTCTGGCTGAAGCGCATCAGTTGCTCGATGAAAATCGGTTTGCTGTGCTCCTGTGCGACATTCATATGGGAACGAAGCAAAGTACAGATATGGTCCGCGAAAAACGCGCCAAACTCACGGCCGATGGCACGCGTGTTGTTCTGATCACCGGCGAACCCTGGTATGGCAATATCGTTAAGGAGTCCGGCGCCGACCTGTTGTTGGAGAAACCGGTGGCGCCAGACACATTGGTAGGGCTGGTTGGACGTCTCGTAACCTCACCGGACTTATAAGTCAAGGTAACTATTCAGCCTCTGGATTGCCGGCTCCAGACCAGAACGGAGATCTGACGATCCCCTTAGAGCATTTTTGGATCTACTGAGTCAAGGTAACTATTCAGCCTGAACGCAAATTTAGACAGGATTAACAGGATTTGGCAACAAAATAGGCTGAAAATCCTGTTAATCCTGTAAATCCTGTCAAAAAACCGGCTGGCCTGACAGAGTCAAGTTATAAAAAGGGGCAGACAATGACCAAAATGGGCAGCTTTGTTCAAGGGCGCAAAGCCAGAAATCTGTTGGCTACAGCTTTTTTGATCTTGAGCTTGATAGTCTTGACGATTTCCAGTGGCATGGCGCTCTTTTATAGCTATCAAGCGCAACGTCAGTTTGTGGCCGACCGGCAACAACGCATCGCTCGTCAGGCTGCTAACACGGTCGCCGGCTTTATCGAACAGAAGCTGAGCGAGCTAGAGGTGGCTGCGATATTGGGTATCCGCGCCTCTGGATTGCCAGAAGAGCAGCAATTGAGTCTGAACAATCTTCTGGGGCTTGATCCTGCCTTTCGTTACGTGGCTTTGCTGGACCCCCAGGGGCAAGAAGTAGCATGGGCCTCACGGTTGTCGAGACTGACGGCGGGACAACTCGCCGAACGGGTGAGCAATGCTCTGCTGGATCAGGTTCGCCAGGGTAAACGGCAGATCAGTCCGGTCTACATCGATGACGTGACCAGCGAACCGTTGGTCGTGATGGCTGTCCCGGTCAGCAATGTTTTCGGCGACTTTCAGGGGATATTGTTGGCTGAAGTCAACCTGAAGTTTATGTGGGAGCTGGTCGAGCGACTGCAGATCGGTGAAACGGGCCGGGCCTACGTGGTTGACCGGCAGGGCAACCTGCTGGCCTTCGTCGATACCTCCCGCGTTTTGCGCGGTGAGAACGTAGCGCAGATACGCCAGGTGCATGATTTCATCAACAGTCAGACACGCACCGAAGCTTTTGTCGGTACATTCGACGGCCTGACCGGGGGCAAGGTCGTTGGGGCCTACGTGCCTCTCGGTATGCCGGACTGGGCGGTGATGACCGAGTTGCCGGTTTCTGAGGCATATCGCCAGGTCTATCAAAGTGCTGTGATAGCCATAGGGGGGAACCTGTTGATGGCGGTTTTGGCCGGTTTGCTGGGCTTCTTTATTGCCGGACAGTTAGCGCGCCCCATTTATGCCCTGACCCAAACGGCCGGTCGGATTGCCGCAGGCGACAGAGACTTGCAGGTCGCCGCAGTGGGGCCGGCGGAAATCGTCAGCCTGGCGGAGGCGTTTAACAGTATGACGCGACAGATGCGTGACCTGATCAGCGGCCTGGAAGCGCGCACCCGCGCGCTCGAGACCAGCACCGAGATCAGCCGGCGTCTTTCCACCATCCTCAATCGGGAACAACTGGTGGCCGAGGTGGTGCGACAGGTACAAAGCGCGTTCAACTACTACCATGCCCACATCTTCCTCATCGACGAAACCACGCACGACCTGGTCATGGCCGGCGGGACCGGCGAGGCCGGGCGCATGATGGTGTCCAGCGGCTATCGCATCCCGGCGGGCCGGGGGCTGACAGGCCGCGCTGCCGCCACTAACAGCGTTGTCCTGGTGCCAGATGTCTCTCAGGAGGAAGGCTGGCTGTCCAACCCCCTGCTGCCCGACACCAAATCCGAGGTCGCAGTGCCCATTGCGGTGGGCGAGCGCGTCCTGGGCGTGCTGGATGTGCAGCACAACGTCGTCAACGGCTTGAGTGCTACCGACGCCGACATGTTGCAGTCGATTGCTAACCAGGTCGCCATCGCCTTGCAGAATGCTAACCTGTTCGCCGAGGCGCAACAAAGGGCAGAGCGTCAGGCGCTTGTCAACCAGATTACCCAGCGCATTCAGAGCGCGACTACTGTTGAAAAAGCGATGCAAGTCGCCGTTCGAGAGCTGGGATGGGCGCTGGGCGCGCAATACGCCAGCGTGCAACTGGAGCCGGTTGCCGAAGGTCAACCCCCAGTCTCAGTCGATCTATAGGAGAAAAAAATGAAACAACGCCGCTTGAAGCTCAATTTGTGTTTTGTATGTGTTGCGCTTACCCTGCTGTTGATGGCCTGCGGTAGTAAACCCACCGAACCTGCGCCTACGCCAACCGCGACCCGGCGGGTCGAGCTGACAATCTCCGGCTCGGGCACTGCTTCGACGATTCTGGAAGGCATCAAGCCGGCGTTTGAGGCTGCTGTGCCGGGGTATACGCTTGAAATTTTGCCGGGCACAGGCACCGGCGAAGGCGTGAAGGGCGCGCTGCAAGGGGTATTCGATGTCGCGGCTATGGCTCGACCGCCTAAGGATGAGGAGGTGGCTGCGGGCATCGAGTACACGGAGTTCGGCCAATCTGGTGTGGCCGTATTTGCGCATCCCGGCGTGGGCGTTGCCGATCTGACGACAGCGCAGGTAAAGGCGCTCTTCGCAGGGGAGATTGCGAACTGGTCCGCGGTGGGTGGCCCGGATCTGCCTGTGGTCTTGTACGTGCGCGACGAGGGCGATTCGAGCACCCAATCGTTGCGCAAGGTCATCTTCGGCGACACAGCTTTCCCTGAATTCGCCCAGGTGTTGACCAGCCAGACCGATATGCAAGCTGCTGTGGCCGGGACGCCAGGGGGTGTGGGCTTTGGCTCGTGGCCTTCGGTGTTGGCGACGCGGGCCAACGTGAAGCCTATCACCCTGGATGGCGTTGCGCCTGGCGATGCGGCCTATCCTGTGTTTGGCCCTGTCGGAATCGGCTATCTTTCTACACGCAAGGCCGATGTGCAGCCTCTTGTGGATTGGCTGACTTCTGAACAGGGTCAGAAGGCGCTGGCAGAATTCGATGTGATTCTCACGTCGCCTTGATTCGACGTGGATTCTTATCCATGGTTGCTTATGTACCTGTGCCGGGCTATCCGGCCAACACCGCGAGGTAGACGATGGCGCTACTGAAATCGAAACTAAGTTTCAAAATGATGCTCGCCATATTCCTGTTGCTCCTGGCGTTGTTGACTGTGGTCAACATCGTTTCGACCAACAGCCTGCGCCGCCTGACCGTCCTGGCCGGACAGAATCGCGTTGCACAGGAAGCCGGGGTGATTCAGAGCCGTTTTTCGCAGGCTGAACGTGATGTATTGGCATCCACTAAACTCCTGGCGAGCCGGCCTGGATTGGTCGAGGCGGTGGTGAATCAGGATGCCGCTGCGGCCAGGATCGCCACCCTGGTCGGCGCGGCCCCACTCGGTCTGGATGCGATCGCCGTGACCGGACCGGATGGCGTCTATCTGGTGACGGTGGCGGAAGAGGAGCATACGCTCGATGCGGCCCAGCAAACGTCCTTGATCTCTCTGGCGCTACTGGGCGTCGAGGCTACGGAGGCGATTGTCAACCCAGAAGAGACCGCGCTGTGGCTGGGGGCAGCCGTTCCGCTGCGCGATACATCCGGCGTGATTGTGGGCGCGTTGATGGCTATACGCCAGGTCGATGATGCTATGCTTGCCGAACTCGACTTTTATCGCCAGGATATTCATCTGGCGCTTGTCTCTGGTGAGCACATCCTGGCGCAGGATTTCCCTTCTCCGGAACTGCTCGGCGAGGCTTCTGCCGTCTTGCTGGACAAGGATGCTGTCGAGCGCGCGGTGGGTGGGCAGGTACTTGTCGCCGAAAATCTCCTGAACAGTTCAACCGGTACTCCTTATGCGGTAGTCCATGCCCCGCTGGCGATCCGCGGCAAAGCAGTCGCCACGCTGGGCCTTTTGTATGACCTGGGGCAACTGAGTATCCTCCAACGCCAGTTGACGAATACCATAACGACCATCTTCACGGTGGTGGCGTTCGTGGTGTTGTCTGCTGTGGCCGTCTTTATCCGCTTGAGTGTTGCCAATCCGATCAGCAAACTGACGTCTGTGGCCCAAAAGATGGCGACCGGCGATTATGCGCAACGGGTAGAGGTGCGCACTACGGATGAAGTCGGCCAGTTGGGACAGGCTTTTAATGAGATGGCCGGTGAATTGCAGCAGACGTTGGCCGGTTTGGAGCAGCGCGTTGCCGACCGCACCCGCGCTATCGAAACCAGCACCGCAGTCAGCCGGCGTCTGTCCACTATTCTTGATCGGGAACAACTGATGGCCGAGGTGGTGAAGCAAGTGCGCGATGCGTTCGACTACTACCACGCGCATATCTACTTGATCGATGAAGCCACGCACGACCTGGTGATGGCCGCCGGAACCGGCGAGGCCGGGCGGAACATGCTGGCGAACGGCCATCGCATTCCCGCGGGCACTGGCTTGACGGGACGCGCTGCCATCACGAACAGCGTCGTCCTGGCATCGGACGTTACCCAGGAGGAAGGCTGGCTGCCCAACCCGCTGCTGCCCGAAACCAAATCTGAGGTCGCGGTTCCTATCGCACTGGGCGAGCGTGTTTTGGGGGTCTTGGACGTGCAGCACAACATCGTTGGCGGGCTGAGCGCGACCGACGTCGATATGCTCCAGGCCATCGCAAACCAGGTCGCCATCGCCATGCAGAACGCCAGCCTGTTCGCTCAAGTGCAACAAAGAGCCGAGTACGAGGCGCGGGTCAACGTGATTGCCCAACACATTCAGAGCGCGCCGACCATCGAGGATACGTTGCAGATTGCCGCTCAAGAATTGGGGCGCGCGCTGAGAGCGCAGCGCGCCAGTGTGGAATTGAAACCCACCGCAAGATCGCCCCTGGTTACAAAGAAACCGGTCGCTTTGCAACAAGAAGGTGACGAACGATGAAAACTAAACTGCATCTGACGACAACCTTCCGCTATACGTTCTACGGCGCATTGTTTGGATTGGCGTTCCCTGTCTTTTCCACCTTGCTGGATGTGTTACTGCAACAGTTGCCCTTGACGCTGGAGAGTATTCTGCAGGTTCAAGGCAGCACCCCGCTGCATTGGGTGATCGACACCGCGCCCTTCTTTCTCGGTTTATTTGCCAGCTTTGCCGGCAGGCGACAGGCGTTACTGGAACAACAAGGCCAGGAGCGTGATCGAGTGTTACGCCAACTCGAAACCTTACAATCCGGTCTGGAGCAGCGTGTTACCGAGCGCACTCGCGCCCTGGAGTTGGCTACCCAAGTGGGCCGGCGTCTTTCTACGGTGCGTGACCTGAACGTTCTGCTAGGGGAAGCTGTCGAACTGATCAGGTCGAGTTTTAACCTGTATTACGCGCAAGTGTATCTGATGGACGCCACCGGACGCCACCTGGTCCTGCGGGCCGGTACGGGAGATGCCGGCGCACTGCTGGTTCGCCGCGGCCACACGTTGCCCGTGGGGCCCGGCTCGATCAACGGCACGGCTGCCGCCGAGAAACGTGCCGTCATCGTATCGCACACGGCGCAAAACGCCACCTTCAGGCTAAATCCGCTGTTGCCGGAAACGCGCTCTGAGATGGCCGTCCCGATGATGGTCGGCGAGCGGGTCGTCGGCGTGCTCAATTTGCAACACGATCAACCCGGCGCCTTGACCTACGAAAACTTGCCGGTCTTCGAGACGCTGGCCGGTCAGTTCGCCGTCGCCGTCGATAACGCTGAGCTGCTCGCCGACGCGGCTCAGGCGCGGGCCGAAGTGGAAAAACAGCTCAAGCGCATCGCCGATACCGGCTGGCAGGAGTTTATGGACGGCATCCAGCGTAGCGAACGCATCGGCTACGTTTACGCGCACGATAGTCTGACGCCGTTGGAGAAACCCCTGGACGTGGTCCATGAAGCGCACGTCTTGACCGCGCCGATTCAGGTGTTGGAAGCGCCGGTCGGCGTCATCCAGGTGGAGGGGACAACCGGACAACCCTGGACCGAGGCCGATGTCGAGTTGCTCACATCCGTTGCCCGCCAGGTGGCGCAGCATATCGAGAACTTGCGTGTTCTGGCGCAAGCCGACCGCTATCGCGCCGAGGCCGAGGAGGTCACGCGCCGCCTGACACACGAGGGCTGGCGGGCCTACCTCGCCGGTAAGGATGAGGTGCGCGCCGGTTATGTCTACACCGACTACGAAGTGAAGCCGCTCATGGATGGGGCTGTGGCGCTGCCCGCAGCCGGTACGCCCGTCTTTAACCGGCCTCTGCGGGTGCATGGTGAACCGATTGGCCGCTTGGCTCTCGGCGAGGTGGCGGGGCCGGACGACGAGGCGCTCGGCCTGCTGGAGGCTGTCGCCGAGCGCCTAAGCGCGCATATCGAGAACTTGCGCCTGTTTGAGCAAGTGCGAACCCGTGAGTACGAGCTAGAGGCGCGCAGTCAAGAGCTGGAGGCCAGTCAGCGCGTCACCTTCGCGGCTGCCGAGACCGCCGACCCCGATGTGCTGCTGGACCTGGTGGTTAACCTGATCCGCGACCAGTTCGACCTCTATCACGTCCAGGTGTATCTGGCAGATTGGGCGAGGAATGTAGCGGTCCTCAGCAAGAGCACGGGCTACGCGGGGCAGCAATTGCTTGCCCGCGGCCACCACATCCCCCTGAACCGCCCCTCTCTGGTGACCCGCGCTATCAACGAAGGGCAACCCGTTATCGTCAACGATGTGACGGCGGATGAGCACTGGCTGCCCAATCCACTGTTGCCGCATACCCAATCCGAGTTGGTGCTGCCGTTGCGCACGAGCGATGGGGTGATCGGCGCTTTGGATGTGCAGGCCCGCATCCCCAATCGCTTTACGCCGGCGCTGGTGGCGCTTTTCCAGGCGATGACCGAGCAAGTGGCGATGACCTTCGCCCGAACCGCGCTTTTTGTCCGCACGCAGCAACAGACCGAAGTGTTGACCCGCCTGGCTGCCCAGTTGCAGACCGCCAGCGATGTGGCCGGGCGCGTTTCGACGATTCTTGATCCTACCGTACTTCTCAGTGAAGTGGTCACGCTCATTCAACAACGGTTTGGCTTGTACCATGCCCACGTTTACTTGTTGGAGGGAGAAACGCTTAAATTGCATGCCGGCTCCGGCGAAATTGGCCGGATTTTACTCGAACGCGGCCATGCGATTCCGCTCGACCGTGAACATAGCCTGGTCGCGCAAGCGGCACGCCATCAGCAGATCATCACCGTTAACGACACGTCCCTCGACCCTGACTTTATGCCCAATCCGCTTCTACCGCAGACCCGTTCCGAGATGGCCGTCCCGCTCATCTCCGGTGGGCAAGTTCTGGGCGTTCTTGACGTGCAGGATAACGAACCCGGCCGCTTTACGTCCACCGACCAGGATGCTTTTGCGATTCTGGCCGGGCACATCGCCACGGCGCTCGACAACGCGCGTCTCTTTGCCCAGCGCAAGGCGGCGGAAGAGGCCATACGGGAAAGTGAGGAAAGACTGCGCTTGATCCTGGATTCCGTATTGGCCGGCGTGGTGGTGATTGATCCGTTGAGCCACACGATCACCGATATCAACCAGGCGGCTGCCACGCTGATCGGCGCGCCACGGGAAGAGATCATCGGCGCTATTTGTCACCGCTATATTTGCCCGGCGGAGGTGGGGGCATGTCCGATAACCGATCTGGGTAAAGCCGTTGACAACTCAGAACGTGTTCTCCTCACATCCGATGGCAGGAATGTCCCGATCCTCAAAACGGTTGTGACTATGGTGATCAACGGACGCCCTTATCTCCTCGAAAGTTTCGTCGACATCACCGAACGCAAACAGGCCGAGGAAGAAATCCGCAAAACCGCTGAACAACTCCGCGAGATGGATCGGCTGAAGAGTGAATTCCTGGCGAATATGAGCCACGAATTGCGCACGCCGTTGAACTCCATCATCGGGTATATCCAACTGTTGTTGATGGACCTCGAAGGCGAAATCCCCGAGGAGAGCTACGAGGACATGAAGTCCGTCGAGACCAACAGCAAGCATTTGCTCAATCTGATCAACGACGTGCTTGACCTGGCGCGGATCGAGGCCGGGCGCATGGAGCTGCATATGGACACCCTTGAGGTGCCTATGTTGCTCGACACCGTTCAGAGCAACAACGCCGGCCTGTTTATCGATAGCCCGCTCACATTTACCGTGGAAGCCGAACCCGATCTCCCGCCGATCCAGGCCGATCCTCTGCGTATCACCCAGGTGTTGAACAATCTCATCTCCAACGCTTACAAGTTCACCGAGGCCGGCGGCGTCACCGTGCATGCTTACCAGGAGAACGGCGAAGTCTGCATCGCCGTCGAGGACACCGGCATTGGCATCGCCGAGAAGGACCTGGCGACCGTTTTCGAGCGCTTCCGCCAGGTCGACGGTTCGTTCACCCGCCGGGCGGAAGGGACCGGTCTGGGGTTGTCCATCACCCAGCGGTTGGTCGAGATGCACGGCGGGCGCATTACAGTGCGCAGCAAGCTGGGAGAGGGGAGCAC
>JAIOAS010000081.1:0-4833 GCA_019873725.1 Chloroflexota bacterium
GCGGTAAAAAAAGCCGTCCGGCAAGTTCAAACTCTCGTTGACCAGTACAATAATCTGCTAAATCTGCTTAATCTGCTGACAGGAATAAGGAAATTTTACCGTGCGCCTAGTATAAAATTGCCACTTCATCAGCAGATTTAGCCGATTAAGCAGATTTTCGACCGATTTACAGCGCACAATCTGCTAAATCTGCGCGCAACCGCTGGTTGCCCATCTGCTGATAGGAATAAGGAAGTTTTACCGCGCGCTTAGTATAGATCGACAATGAAACACACCCAAATGATCTGCGTGAAGCCAGAATAATCAGACCTGCGCTTCACCATGACTGTAGTATACTTTCCGTAAAATGCCATTGAAGGAGGAGTTACGATTCGATGAGTTTTCATCACCGCGATAACTATCTTTACTGCGAAGGTATCAACGTCAAAGACCTGCAAGACGCGATGCAAGACAGTCCTTTCTACCTCTACAGCGCCGCGCAACTTCGGGCAAACGTCGCCGCCTACGCGGACGCGCTCACGGGGCTATCCGCGCGCATCTCGTATGCGGTCAAAGCTAACGGCAACCTCACGTTGCTCAAGCTGCTGCGCGCCCTCGGCTGTGGGGCGACGTTGGTGAGCGGCAATGAGCTGCGGCTGGCGCTGCTCGCCGGGTTTGCGCCGGCGGATATGGTCTTCAATGGGAACGGCAAACGGCGCGACGAACTGGCGCTCGCGGTGCAGCATGGCGTGACGGTCAACATCGACAGCGAATTCGACCTGGCACACATCGCGCAGGCCGCCCGCGACGCAAACAAACCCGTGGATGTGCTGCTGCGCGTCAATCCAGACATTCAGCCAGACGTGCATCCTTACGTCGCCACAGGGATGCGCGATTCCAAGTTCGGCATCCGCGCCGAACGCCTGCCGTGGTTCCTCGAGCGGTTAAGGCACGAACCGCTTCTGCACCTGGTCGGCTTGCACTGCCACCTCGGTTCGACGATCAAGGATGTGCGGGTTTTCCGCGATGCCGCCATCCTGATGGGCGACCTCACCACCGCTGTTCGCGGACAAGGTTTCGACCTGCGTTACCTGAACCTGGGCGGCGGGCTGGGCATCGACTATGAGCGCGCAGGCAAGACACCCACGCCACACGCTTTGCTGGACGCGGTGCGCGGGCGGCTACCCGGCGATCTCACATTGATCGTCGAGCCGGGGCGCAGCATCGTCGGCAACGCCGGCGTGCTGATCTGCCGCGTCATCGGGGTGAAGCGCAACGGCGATAAACACTTCATCGTCACGGATGGGAGTATGGCGACGCTCATCCGGCCCAGTCTCTATGGCGCGTACCACCACATCGACTTCATCGAGCCGGTGGACGGCGAGCCGCGTACCTTCGACATCGTCGGCCCGGTGTGCGAATCCGCCGACTTTCTCGGCAAGGCGCGCATCCTGCCCACGCCTCACGAAGGCGCCGGATTGGTCGTCTACGACGCCGGCGCCTATGGTTACGCAATGAGTTCGAGCTACAACCTGCAATT
The DNA here is from genome assembly GCA_019873725.1 of Chloroflexota bacterium. Lineage (GTDB taxonomy): Bacteria > Chloroflexota > Anaerolineae > B4-G1 > SLSP01 > DSWT01. The sequence continues at coordinate 1,520 of JAIOAS010000081.1, forward strand.
GCGTCCCGCCGAATATCTGGTCGATGGCGAGCGGGTGACACAAATCCGCCGTGCGGAAACCTTTGACGATGTAATGCTGGCGCAATCAACCCTTTCCGTTATAATGCCCCGGGCAGAGTCAGCAGATTAAGCAGATCAAGCAGATTTTCTATCCAAAACAGGTGAACTATGCGTCAAGAATATCCCATTCTGGAGTTTGACCCGACGCGGGAAGCGATTATTGAACCGGATAAGCTCGTCCGCCGCATCGACGTGCCCGAACATTGCGTCATTTGCTTCTTCCAGGACGTGCTCAACGGGCTGGTGGAATCAGGCCGCGCCAAACACATCGCCGATGGACACTCAGAGATGGGACGCCATCCGCTCTACGAAACAGACGTGGATGGGCGGCGGGTAGCCTTCTTTCACCCCGGCGTCGGCGCGCCGCTGGCAGCCGGACTGCTGGAAGAGGCCATCGCACGTGGGTGCCGGACGTTCATCGCCTGCGGAGGTGCAGGTGTGCTGAACAGCGACATCGCCGTCGGGCACATCGTCGTCCCCAATGCGGCGGTGCGCGACGAAGGCGTTTCATACCACTACATGCCGCCATCCCGCGAAGCCTACCCTTCGCCGGCGGCCCTCGCCGCCATCGAGCGCGTGCTCGAACGCCATAAGCTGCCCTACGTCGTCGGCAAAACATGGACGACCGATGCCTTCTACCGCGAGACGCCCGACAAGGTGAACCTGCGCCGTGAGGAAGGTTGCCTGACGGTGGAGATGGAAGCCGCCGCATTCTTCGCCGTGGCGCAGTTTCGCGGCGTGACCTTCGGCCAACTGCTCTACGGCGGCGACGATCTCGGCGGCGAGGCGTGGGACCACCGCGACTGGGTCAGTCGCACTTCGGTGCGGGAGAAGCTGTTCTGGTTGGCGGCGGAAGCCTGCCTGGAGGTCGAGGGATGAAAAACATCTGCGTCTACTGTTCGTCGAGCGACGCCGTCGATGCGATCTACGAGAATACCCCCATCTGGATTCGAACCAGAAACCTAGAGATTAGAAGTCTCTCGCACTATCCATTTGTGCTATGGGGGCGTGGATACATCACCAGCTTTTGACTACTCAATCACCGGGCGTAAACCCTTGCGCACCGTACTGCCCGAAAGCACCCGCAGCACTTGCTCCGATGTATGCCCCACCAATGGCGCTAACGCGCGTGGGGTGAGCGGACGGTTGCCGTTGCTCAAGAAAACGCGGAAGATCGCTTCAAGCAGGGTCGGCGCTTGCATCACGTAGCCGGGGTCTTTGCTGCAGCGTGTGGCAATCAGATATTGCAGCCCCTCCACCTGATGCACCTCACCGGTCTCCCAGTCGATCAAATCGATCTTGTCACTCAGGCGTTGTCCGGCGTAAAGTTCGCGCAATTCGGGCGAGAGATGCTGCAACAGTTGCACATTCAAGTCAAGACCCTGCTCCGCCCACCAATTATAATCGATGTGAAACGGCGTGTCCAACGTCGGCTTGATAAAGCGCGCTAAAGCAGGAACAGGGGGTAATGTCGGCATTAACTCTCTCCTCGATAAGCCCAATAGTTATCCCCCAACGACACATACCGTGACGATGTCGCCAGCACAGCCAGCATCGGCGCAGGGGGAACGCGCCGCAACAGGTTCAAAACGCTGTACAGCGTCATCGCGTGGACGGCACGCTGCAAGCTCAAACCGGCCAAACCGTTGAAAATCTGCTCCAGCAGGCCCTCGAGCGACACCCGCTGAAGCTGTTGCGCCAGCGCATCCACCGCGTTGGGGTCCGGCACGGCGACCGTTGCCAGCTCGTCGAACTCACACGTGACCGGGATGCGCGTCACCTCAAACAGCACTTGCCCGCTTTCGGTTGTCACGGTGCGCAACCATTCGCGGCGCTTGGATTTGATGGTGCGCAGATTCACTTGAATCACGCCCGGCTCATCGCTGCGGGCAAGATCGACGTAGACGCCCACGCTCGCGCCGAGCTTTTTGTACCATTCGGCCAATCCGTAGACGTAACGCCCGCTGCGTACCACCCAACCGGGGAACGTCTGTTTGGTGGTCATGTCCATGAACGTGAAGCGGATGCGATCGGTCACCCGCGCGGTGGGGAAAAGCTGCGCCACCCGTGGCGACAACGGCAGGGTACCGCTGCGCCAGTGCGGGTAGTTCAACACCACCGTCACCGCATCGGCGGGTGGAAAAGGATGTTGAATATCCGACCACTCGTCGTCGATCTGGCGTTCCAAGTCCAGCATCGTCTCTTCCAACAGACTGCGGTTGTAAGGGATGGGCATATAGCGCAGCGGCTGCGGCACTTCAAGCACGCCCTGCGGCTCCATCTGCCGGAGGTACCACAGCGCGTATCCCGCCGGCCCGACCTCATCGAAACGCCGGTCGTGCAGCAGAGCGTATTCCAGCGAGAAGAGCTGCAAGGGCCGCGAAATTTCTGCCGGGACTTCCATCTCGGCGAGGAGTTCATCCGTGCGCAGCGGACCACCACCCGCCATGTCCAACAACGCCTCGGCAATGTTCAACTGCCCGGCCGGAATCTCCATCACCAGATCACGCAAGAACCACTGTTCCCCCACGCTGAGAAATTGGACGTTTTTCTCCAACGCCGAACGCAGCGCCGTCTTGATCTTTTCCCCATGCTGGCTGTAAATTTCGTCCGGCGACACGTCCTTGGAAGGCAAATAGGTAGCCTTGTTCAGCGGATGATCGCGCGTCAGTGCTGCCGTAAACTCGCGCACGGCACCGCTTTCCATCCGCACTTTGATGACGGAGAACGCATCGTACTCCGGATTATGCCCCGGGCGCACCTCAATCACTTCGCCCAGCAGGTTGTCGAGATGAGGGAAAATCACCTTTTCGCCGACGGTGTAGCTGTCTCCGGGACGATAGATGCGGCCCTGCGCCAAAGTATCCTCGATCAACGCCACCATCTGCCGGTGACGCGCGCGGATGACTTCTCGCGCTAACTGGTCGATGGTTTGGGGACGCTCCGTCTCGACGAGGAAGTTGATGATAGACTCCAGATCATTGGGCAAGATGGAGAACTCTTCCCAATATTGGTCATTTTGTACGGTACTGCTCATAAGCCTCTCAATTCCTGTATACTAACGATCAAACGATTTGATTATACCAGGAATACAAGGGTTTGACAAATATGCTTTTTTAACGAAACTATCTTTGGATTTTGGATTTTGGACTTCGGAGGGTGGTGCCTGGTGAAAGGGAGAGCTATGGCGCAAAAAGATAAGCAAACCGGATTGGCTACAGTTTACGTCGCCCAGGGGATATTGCGCGCCATGG
>JAIOAS010000081.1:5114-19004 GCA_019873725.1 Chloroflexota bacterium
CCCCGTGCGGCTGTACGAGATGCGGCCGCACACCTCCACGCCCGCGCACACCGGCGGCAACCTGGCGGAACTGGTGTGTTCCAATTCGCTCGGCTCCGATCTGCCGGACCGTGCACCGGGACTGCTCAAGGCGGAACTGCGCCGGCTGGGGTCGCTGTTAATCGAAGTCGCCGATGCCCGGCGTGTTCCCGCCGGCGGCGCGCTCGCTGTAGACAGGGAGGGCTTCGCGGCGGAGGTCACGCGCCGCATCGCAGCCCACCCACGCATCACCCTCATCCGCGAAGAGGTGACGGCGCTGCCGGAGGGACTGGCGATCATCGCCAGTGGGCCGCTTACCGCAGACCGGCTCGCAGACGCCATCCGCGCACACACGGGCAGCGCCGCGCTCGCCTTCTACGACGCCATCGCCCCTATCGTCGAGGTCGACTCCATCAATTTCGACATCGCCTTCCGAGCTTCGCGCTATGGTCGCGGGGAGGTAGACGAAGGCGATTACATCAACTGTCCACTGGACAAGGAAGCATACGATCGCTTCGTCGCCGCCCTGCTCGGCGCAGAGCGCATCCCCTTGCGCGATTTCGAGCGCGACGACCCGCACTTCTTCGAGGCGTGCCTGCCGGTCGAGGTGCTGGCCGCGCGCGGGCCGCAGGCCCTGGCCTTTGGACCGCTGCGCCCCATTGGCTTACGCGACCCACATACCGGTCAGCGTCCTTATGCGGTCGTCCAACTGCGCCAGGATAACGCCGCCGGCACGCTCTACAATCTGGTGGGCTTCCAGACCAACCTCAAATACGGTGAACAAGAGCGCATTCTGCGCCTTATCCCCGGTCTGGAAAACGCGCGCTTTGTGCGTTATGGGTCGATGCACCGCAACACGTACCTCAACGCGCCCGCGTTGCTGGCCCCCACCCTCCAGATGCGCGACCGGCCGAATTTGTTCTTCGCCGGGCAGATCGCCGGGTTGGAGGGCTACGCGGGGAACATCGCCGGGGGCTGGTTAGCCGGGGTGAACGCGGCGCGGTTGGCGCGCGGGCTGCCCTTGCTCACGCCCCCGCCGGAAACGATGATCGGCGCGCTGATGCACTACATCACACGCGCCGATCCAAAGACGTTCCAACCGATGAAGGCCAACTTCGGCCTGCTGCCGCCGCTCGATACACACACACGGGGGAAACGCGCCCGCGGCGCCGCCTATGCCGAACGTGCAATGGCCGGCCTGGAGCAGTGGATCGCCGAACACGAACCACTCTGATCCTTTTTGCTGTGGCCGGTCTCCGACCGCACCATCGCCAGTAAATGTGACAGCAGCCAGGATTACGGACGCTCGCCCAACGTCACCGGCAGCGTGATTTCCTTTTTATCCCGCAGCACCGTGACCTGAATCGTCTGACCGGGCCGGGTGTAGGTCTCCAGGTAGGCAATCAACTCGCTGGGGCTGGCGATGGCGACACCGTCAATTGCGATAATGGCATCCCCTCCCACCATGATGGTTCCATAGGGCGTATTGACACTGCGATTGCCGCCCCGTAACCCGGCTTTAGCTGCCGGCGTGTCAGGTTCGGTATTCAGGATGAGAACGCCTCGGTCTGGAACCTCGGCCCCCAGTTCCGCAAAAGACGCTGCCACCTGCTGGCTGAGGCCGACCGGGAAGAAGCGCACGCCCATCCACGGATGACGATAGCGGCCCTCGCGGATCAATTCAGGCACCACCCGCTTCACGGTATTGGCCGGGATGGCAAAGCCGATACCGGCGTTCGCCTGGCTGGGGCTGACGATCTGCGCGTTCACGCCGATTACCCGGCCCTGCAAATCGAGCAGTGGCCCGCCGGAGTTGCCGGGGTTGATAGCAGCGTCCGTCTGGATGGCCTCGCCAATGTAGCGCCCGTCCGGGCTTTCGATCACCCGCCCCAGGCTGCTGATCACGCCGAACGTCACCGTTTGCCCCAGGCCGAAGGGGTTGCCAATCGCCACCACAAATTGCCCCACGCGGATCACATCCGAGTCCCCCAGCGGGATGGAACGCAGCGGATAATCACCGGCGTCAATCTTGATCACGGCCAGGTCATAGGTGGAATCCGAACCGACGACGGTTCCGGCAAAGGTAGCCCCATCGGCAAATGTGACCTGAATCTCCTGAACATCCTCGATCACATGGTAGTTGGTGACGATGTAGCCCTGGGCATCATAGACAAAGCCGGAGCCGCTGCCCTCGCGCGGGACGGCGTTGAAGAAGTAGTCGTAACCCAGGGAAGTGACAGAGATATTGACCACCGCATCCCCTACCGCAGTGTAGACGGCCTCGACCTGCGTCTCCAGCCCGGTGATGGTGTCGGCCGGCGGGGCAACGATCCACGGCGTAGGGGTAGGGGGTTTGACGACGGTAGCCTCCACCACCGGGGTCGCTGCCGGTGGGGTCAAGGTCTGCAAAGCCAGGCAGCCGAACGATATTGCCGCCAACAACAGCACACTTACCAGTCCATAGAATTTTCGCGTCATTTGGCCCTCCTCGAAGATAACCACAGAGACACAGAGGGCACGGAGAAAATTTCAAGAAACCGCCGTGTTCTCCGTGCCTCCGTTGTAGAGTATTCTCGTCCGCCTTGGTGTGACCGGCCCCCCTTCTATGGCACCAGGAAAACCGGGCAGCGCGCGTAACGCAATACCTCGGTGCTGACGTCGCCCAGCAGGATGTCGGTCACGTTAGAAGGCCCGCGCGTGCCCAGCACAATCAACGATGCCTTCTCATCCTGCGCCGTCTCCAGGATCGTCTTGGCCGGGGCACCCGCGTGGATGATGCCGAGCGCCGAAATGCCGGCTTTCTGCAGATGCTCGACGGTGTCGTTGACCACTTCCTGCGCGACCGCCTCCAACTGTTGCAACAATGACTCGTAGCCTTGCGTCGCCACGTAACGCTCCGGCGGCTCGTAGACGTGCAAAACTACCACTTCAGCGCTTTCCATCCGCGCGATGTGTTCCAGATACAACAACGCGCGCTCGGCAGCCGGTGTGGCGTTGTGTGCAAAAAGTATACGCTTAAACATCGTCTGTTCCTCCTCTATGCATAGCCCCGGAGAGCACAACGTTCACAGAGAAAAATAGACCGCTCTGCGTTCTCCGCGTGCTCTGCGGTGAAATTCGCATTAGTGGTACTGTGTCACAAGTTCGGTACACGCCTCAGGTAGTCAGGTTGTCGCCAGGCGGATAGGCGCCGGCGCGATTATCGCCCGCTGCGTAAAGCACGCAGTTTTTCAAACAGCTCGCGCTCTTGCGCACTAAGCCGCGTGGGCAGTTTCACCTCTGCCACAGCATACAAATCGCCGCGCTCTTTTGGCCGGTTTAGCACAGGCATCCCTTTTCCGCGCAGGCGGAACTTGGCCCCGTTCTGGGTCTCCGGGGGGACACGCAGCATGACCGAGCGCCCGTCTGGCGTGGGCACAGCGATCTCACCGCCCAAAACTGCCGTGTACAAGTCCAGCGGAACAACCGTCTCCAGGTCCTCGCCGCGTCGCTGGAACTGAGCGTGCGGCAAGACCTGGATGTGCAAGAATAGATCGCCCGCCGGGGCACCACCTGAACCGGGCGCGCCCTTGCCCGCAACCCGTACGCGCGTCCCGTTATCTGCACCCGCCGGGATGTTGACCTCGATACGCTGGTTGCCAATCTGCAAAATGCGGGAGGTCCCCCGGTACGCCTCTTCGAGCGTGATCTCGACCGGCTGTTCGTAGTCCTGCCCACGGCGGGAACGTGGTTGTCGCCCTGCGCCGCCGCCAAACAGGTCACCATAGCCAGCCCCCCCACCGAAAAGTTGCTGGAAGAAATCCGAGAACGGGCTATCCTGGCCGAAAATATCGCCGATGTCCCTGGTGGTATACCGGTACTGGCCTGACTGACCACCTGCGCCAGCCCACTGCTTCCAGAAATCGTCAGCTTGCCCACCGCGTTGCTGCCACGTGTTCCACTCGCTGCCGAACTGGTCATACAGCTTGCGCTTTTCGGGATCGGAAAGCACTTCGTAGGCTTCGTTGATGTCCTTGAATTTCTCTTCCGCCGATTTATCACCGGGATTCATATCCGGGTGATGTTTGCGTGCCAGCTTGCGATAGGCGTTTTTGATGTCCTTCTCACTCGCGTTTTTTGGAACGCCCAAAACGCCGTAATAGTCTTTATATTCCATCGCTGTTTCCTCAACAATAACGAGTTTGGCCGCGCGAGGCGGTACCTCGCGCCACGATATAGTTACCGTTTAGCGACGATGACCCGTGCCGGACGCAAAACCTGTTCGCCGAGACGATACCCTTTCTTTTCCTCCCCGATCACCAGCATGTCCTCACGTTGGCCGGGCGTCGCCGCCACCATCGCGACGGCATCGTGCAGCAACGGGTCAAAGGGCATGCCCACCGTCACCAACGGCTCTACGCCTTCGAGACGTAGCACCTTCATAAACTCATCATACGCCACTTTGATGCTCTGGTGATGCGGATCGTCCGGTCGCAGATGAGCGATAATCTTTTCCAGATTGTCGGGCACGGTAAGAAAGGCCGTCAACAGACGCTTACGTTCTGCCGCGATCTGCTCTTCAGCCAGACGCTGCTGGCGCTTGCGGTAGTTGTCCATCTCTGCGCGCAACCGCAACGCCATGTCGCGCCAATCCACCTCTGCCGAAGTCACCACATTCGACTCGGGGAGCGGTGGCGCTTCCACCGGCGCTTCCAGCGGAACGGCTTCTTCCAAGACCGGCCCTGCGTTCGCACGGTCGTCTGTGTCTGGCCGGTCGGCTTCGCCGGAGCGTCGCACCGGAATTTGTTGTGTCTTTTTTGATACGTTCATAACTCAGTCCTTTGGCTAGAAAAAGGGGGTGACCCCACGGCCACCCCCTACCCTTTACAGGAGTCAGTATCCCCTCACCTCAATTGTTGAGAAGGCTACTCACTACACCTCGCGGAATTCGCCATCCACCACGTCAGGGCCTTGGGGCTGCGGGCCTCCTTGTGGGCCGTGACCATAGCCAGGGCCAACGTGCGGGCCGGGCATATCGGGACCGGGGCCGGCGGGCCCGCCATAAGCCTGTTCGCCCAATTTCATTGCCGCCTGGCGCAATTCCTCCATCTTACGCCGGATCAACGCGGCGTCTTCGCTGCTATCTTTCAACCGGCGCAGGTCGTTGATCAACCCTTCCAACTGACCGCGCAGGCTGCCAGGAACCTTCTCGCCCAGATCATTCAGGGTCTTCTCCATCTGGTAGCACATCTGATCGGCCTGGTTGCGCGCATCCACCAGCTCCTGACGTTTCTTGTCCTCTTCGGCGTGCAGCTTGGCCTCTTCGACCAACCGCTCCACTTCAGCCGGGTTCAGGTTAGTGCTTGCGGTGATGGTAATGCGCTGCTCGCGCCCGGTCGCCTTATCCTTCGCGTTGACGTTCAAGATGCCATTCGCGTCGATGTCGAAGGTCACTTCAATCTGCGGGATGCCGCGCGGCGCGGGCGGGATGCCATCGAGCCGGAACTGGCCGAGCAGCATGTTGTAGGCCGCCATCGGGCGCTCACCCTGGTAAACCTTGATGTCGACAGCCGTCTGCCCGTCTTCGGCGGTCGTGTAGATCTCGCTCTTGCGCACCGGCACCGTCGTGTTGCGGGGGATCATCACCGTCATCCGCCCGCCGAGCGTCTCGACGCCCAATGACAGCGGGGTCACGTCAAGCAGCAGGATGTCGGTCACGTCGCCGCCCAACACACCGCCTTGAATCGCCGCGCCCACCGCGACGACCTCATCGGGGTTGACGCCCTTGTGCGGCTCCTTGCCGCCGGTCAGGCTGCGCACCAGCTCCTGGATCATCGGCATACGTGTCGCCCCACCGACGAGTACCACTTGATCCAGGTCTTTCGTCGTCAGTTTGGCGTCTTTCAGGGCCTGCTCGAAAGGCAAGCGGCACCGCTCAACCAAATCGCGGGTGATCTGCTCGAAGGTCGCGCGGGTCAACCGCATTTGCAGGTGCTTCGGGCCACTGGCATCGGCGGTGATGTACGGCAGGTTGACCTCGGTCTCCATCATCGTGGACAGCTCAATCTTGGCCTTTTCCGCCGCCTCGCGCAGACGCTGCATGGCCTGGCGATCCTGACTCAAATCGATGCCCTGCTGTTTCTTGAATTCGGACAGCAACCAGCGCACGATGCGCTCGTCCCAGTCGTCGCCACCCAGATGTGTGTCGCCGTTGGTAGACTTGACTTCGATCAGGCCCTCACCCACTTCGAGAATTGAGACGTCAAACGTACCACCGCCCAGGTCGAAGACGAGAATCGTCTCATCGATGTTCTTGTCCAACCCGTAGGCCAGCGCTGCTGCCGTCGGCTCGTTGATGATGCGCTTCACTTCCAGACCGGCAATCTGCCCGGCATCTTTGGTAGCCTGGCGCTGGCTGTCGTTGAAGTACGCAGGCACGGTAATCACGGCTTGCGTCACCGGTTCGCCCAAATAAGCCTCGGCGTCTTTCTTCAACTTTTGCAGAATCATTGCCGAGATTTCTTGGGGGGTATAATCCTTGTTGGTGACCGGGATACGTACACGCGCGTCATTCTGCGGCCCGGCTATGATCGTGTAGGGCACCATTTCGCGCGTGACCTGCACTTCTTTCTCGTCGGCGCGGCGGCCCATCAACCGCTTCACCGAATAGACGGTGTTTTCCGAGTTGACCACCGCCTGGCGCTTGGCGGGCACGCCCACCAGCCGCTCGTTGTTCTTCGTGAATGCGACGACCGACGGGCACAAACGCCCACCTTCTGCCGTGGGGATGACGGTCACTTGCCCGCCTTCCATAATCGCCACTGCTGAGTTTGTCGTCCCTAAATCAATGCCTACAATTTTGCTCATTTTCCACCTCCAGAGTCTGCTTTATTCCGACTCTGAGTATACCTGGAAAGTATTTGAAAAGCATTAGCGCAACATAAGAATCAGCTATATATTAACACCCGACCTTCCAACGGAGGGATGGAAAGCGTCACCATGCCGCCATTCACGGGCAGCGTGGCCTCCGTCCAGGCTTCGGCGAAGACCGCATCCGGCGGGACAAGGTTTTCCAGGCGCAGCGTCACTTCTGCCGGTGTGGTGCCCGCGTTGAGGGCCACCACCACCGTTTCCTCTGCGGAGACACGCGCGAAGGCATACACCAGGTCTTTAGCGTAGAGTGTAACGAAGTCACCGCTACGCAGGACAGAATGTGCCTTACGCAAAGCGATATAGCGTTTGAAATCCGCGCGCAGAGCGTGATCCCAGCGGTTTTCGTCCCAGGGGAAGGCGCGGCGGCAATCGGGATCGTGACCGCCCTCCATGCCGATTTCGTCGCCGTAGTAGACGCTCGGTGCGCCGGGGAACGTCATCTGGAAGAGCGTCGCCAGGCGCAGACGGCGTTTGTCGCCGCCCACCATCGTCAGGAAGCGTGGCTCATCGTGGCTGCTGATGAGGTTGTACTGCGCAAGCGTAAAGGGCCAGGCGTAGAGGTTGAGCAGATGATCCACCTGTCGGGCGAAGTGCCTGGCATCCAGCCGCTTGAGTTTGAATCCACCGGGCCGCTGCGACGTATCCAGTGTTTCCTGGCCGAAGAAGCCATAGCAGGCGCGGTTAAAGCCATAGTTCATCGTCGCGTCGAAGTGGTCGCCCTGCAGCCAGGGTTTGGCCTCGTCCCAGATTTCGGCGAGGATGTAGGCTTCGGGATTGACGGCCTTCACCCGGCGGCGGAACTCCTCCCAAAAGCCAGGGGTTTTGATTTCCAGCGGCACGTCCAGCCGCCAGCCATCGATTCCCTGACGTAACCAGTATTCGGCCACGTCGAAGATAAAGTCGCGCACCTGCGGATGGTCGGTGTTCAGCTTGGGCAGCTCGCGGTTGTTCCACCAGCAGACATAGTTCGGTTTGCGTTTGTCCTCGAACGCATACAGGGGAAATTTCTTGACGATAAACCAGTCGATGTAGGGCGACTGCGGGCCGTTTTCCATAATGTGGTTGAACTGCAAGAAGCCCCGGCTGGCGTGGTTGAAGACGCCATCGAGCACCACCCGCATCCCGCGGCTGTGCGCCGCCTCCAGGAACTGCGCGAACGCCTTGTTGCCCCCTAAAATCGGATCGACGGTGTAGTAATCGTGGGTGTGATAGCGGTGATTGGCCGCCGATTGGAAAATCGGGTTGAAATAGAGCGCGGTGACGCCCAGGTCTTCCAGGTAATCCAGGTGTTCGAGAATCCCCAAAAAGTCCCCACCCTTGAAGCCGCGCACAGTCGGCGGCGACTCCCACGATTCGAGGTTCGCCGGTTTGGTCAGCCGCTCGCTGCGCGCAAACCGCTCCGGGAAAATCTGGTAGAAAATGGCATCCTTCACCCACGTTGGTACTTGAGCGATCATCGTAGTCCTCCAATATAGTCAAATAGTCGTTAGTCTTGTAGTCTTGTAGTCAGGTAGTCTTGTAGTCAGGTAGTCAGGTGGTTGCTGGTTACTCGTTACTGGTTACTTGATTCGCTAATTCTCTACTCGCTGATTCCTGCTCCTTGCCTCTTGCTTCTTGCCTCTTGCCTCTTGCTTCCTTTCCGTACGCTTCTGCAAAGCGCGGGTGAAGAGGGCCAACACGAAGGCCAGCGCGCCAACGCCAACGGCAATCAACAGGCCGGCGTCGGCCCAGAACTGCAAGGGGAAAAGGCGAATCAACGTGTCGGTTTCATTAAAGAGCCAGGTATCTGGGGCAAAGAAGATGCCGTGGAAAGCCGTGAAGAACGCGTCGAAGCCGACTGCCATCCACGCCCCCAGCAGCACCAACACACAGAGCGTGAACAGGCTGCCGTCGGAGAGCGCGCCCCAAACCTGCGCCAGACGGCCCTGGCGAATCAACACCCATGCAGAGGCCACGGCGACGACAAACGCGATCAACGCCGCCGCCGTCAGTTGGTCATAGACCAGCTTGACGTCGTCCATGTGACTGATTTCGCGCGCGTTGAAGGCCACCGTCCCATCTGCAAACTGCACAGTATCCAACCGCCCCACTTCGCGCGGCATGTTGAGGAAGGCGATGCTGGCGCGCGCCAGGCGCAGCCGTTCCTCCGGCGCCATCCCCAGCGGATCGGCCGGGAAGCCGGCTTTGGCATATTCCCATGCCGGATACCACGGCAACGTCAACAAGCGCGCCATCCCGATCACCAACATCAGCGGTACCGCCGCTGCAATCAACACGTGTAGCAACATACGCACGATCTTCATAGTCACCCCATCACTACTGAATACGCTCCGTTATACTCCAAAACTGAAAAATGGACACTTCACAGACCTGCTACCATCTCGTAATTTTACCCAATAACGATTTATGTTATAATTGCCTATGCTATGGAAGAGATGGCGCTCACACTCAAAGGCACCCAACAAGGCATCGTCCTGCGCCCCTTATCCGATTCCTGGGACGACGTGCTCCAGGGTCTGGAAAACGCCCTGCGAGACGCCGAAGCATTCTTTCGCGGCGGGCGGCTGATCGCGGAGATGGGGGATCAGGAATTGACGAAAGAGATGCTGACGGCCTTGCGCGCGATTCTGGACCGGTACGATATGGAACTCTGGGCCGTCCTGAGCAACAACGCGGAAACAATCCATACCGCGCGCACCCACGGCCTGCGCACGCGCTTGCCCGGCGAGACCGTTGGTGTACTACCGAAGGATCAACCCGCCACCGTTCCTATCCCGCCAGACACCGCTTCATCCGGCGGCACACGCACCGACCCCGGTGAGTATGCGCTGGTGGTACAACGCACGTTACGCTCCGGTCAGAGCATCAAGTATCCCGGTCATGTGATTCTGGTGGGCGACGTCAACCCTGGGGCAGAGATCATCGCCGGAGGCCACATTATCGTCTGGGGGAAAATGCGTGGGCTGGCGCATGCCGGTGCGCTTGGCGATGAGCATGCGCTCATCTGTGCGATAGAACTAACCCCCGCGCAACTTCGTATCGCCGGCTATTTTGGGCGCCCGCCCGAAGGCCGGCGGCGCAAATTGGTGCCGGAAACGGCCAGAGTCAGTGAAGGCGCCATCGTCGTCGAACCCTGGCACACAAGGGAGTAACATGGCAGGAAAAATTATCACCATTTCATCAGGAAAGGGCGGCGTCGGTAAGACCACCATCACAGCCAATATCGGCCTGGGATTGGCGATGTTAGGAGCGCGGGTCATCTGCATCGATGCGGACATCGGATTGCGCAACCTGGACGTGATGCTGGGACTGGAAAACCGCATCGTCTACGATATCATCAACTACATCGAAGGTCGCTGCCGCTTCCGGCAAGCTTTGGTACGCGACAAACGCTTTCCGGAGCTGTTTATGCTGCCCGCAGCCCAGACACGCGCGAAGGATGCGATCAGCATCGAACAAATGAAGAGTGTAGCGCACGAAGCCGCGCAAATGGTCGATTACGTGCTGATCGACTCTCCGGCCGGCATTGAGCATGGCTTCCGCTGCGCTTCAGCGCCGGCGGAACTGGTGCTGGTCGTGGCTAATCCAGAAATCGCCTCGGTGCGCGATGCCGACCGTGTGGTCGGTTTGCTGGAAGCCGAGACCAACACCCCTGCCCGGCTGATCATCAACCGCATCAAGCCGGAGATGGTGCAACGCAAAGAGATGCTGGCCCCGGAGGATGTGGTCGATATGCTCGCCATCGATCTGATCGGCCTGATCCCCGAAGACCCTGAGATTCTGACGGCGAGTAACCGGGGGAATCCCATCGTGCTGAACAACGGTTCACCCGCAGGGAAAGCGTTCCTGGACATTTCCCGGCGTTTACAAGGGGAGGATGTACCTTTTGCGCCCCTAAAACCCCCTTCCTTTTTCCAACGTCTCCTCGGTTCGCACTGAAAGGAGTCCTTATGAACTGGTTGAAGCTTTTTCGACGTCGCAAAAACTCGGATCAGGAGATCGCCGCGCAACGTCTGCGGCTGGTCCTCGCGCACGATCGCGCCAACCTTTCGCCGGGCATGTTGGATATGTTGAAGGACGAAATCATCGCCGTGATTTCCCGGCATTTGGAGATCGACGCGGACAAAGTGGAGGTCAACTTCACCGAAGACCAACGGGAGACCCGGCTGGTCGCCGATATTCCTCTCTCCAGCCCGCGGAGAAGGGCCTTGTAAACGACGGATTCACACCAGCCATCATCGGCGAGGAAATATCACCATGCGTTCATCACCCTGGCAAAATTTCGATTGGGGGCTGCTGCTGATCGCCATCCTGCTCACTGTGGTAGGACTGGCGATGATCTTCAGCGCCACCCAGGGATCAGAAGACCTCGCCGACACCTGGCGCAGGCAATCGATCTACGCCGCCGTTGGCGTGGTGATGATGTTCCTCGTGGCGTTCATCAACTACCGCTACCTGGAAAGCCTGCAATGGCCGCTCTACTTCTTGACCATCGGCATCCTCGTTTTCACCTTGCTGTTTGGCAGCAGTGAAATCGGTGATGTGCGCCGGTTTATCTACATCGGCGGCGTCTCAATCCAACTCGCGTTCCCCGCCTTGATTCTGCTCATCATCAGTCAGGCCAGCTTGTTGGCGCGCAACACGCCCAACCCGCCTGGCCTGCTGGAAATGATCGTTTCCGGTGGGATGACCGCTCTGGCAGCGTTCCTGGTCTTCGAGCAACCCAACCTGAGCACTGCCACGCTCTACATTGCCACGTGGGGCGTGATGCTGTTTGCCTCTGGCGTCTCGTTGAGCTATATGCAAGGGATAGGCATCGTGGGGTTGATGGTCGCCCCGATTGTGTGGGCCAACATGGACCCCTATATGCGCGATCGCATCTTCACTTTCTTCGATCCCACCAACGATCCCGGCGCGTATTACAACATCCAGCAGGCGCTGATCAGCATCGGATCGGGCGGCTTGCTAGGCAAGGGGTTCGCCACCGGCACGCAGAGCCAGTTGCACTTCTTGCGCGTCCGTCACACCGACTTTATCTTTTCGGTGATCTGTGAAGAATTGGGCTTTGTCGGCGCGGTATTGATCCTGCTGCTCTTTGCCCTGCTGCTCTGGCGGTTATTGCGCATCGCGGCCAACGCCGCCGATGCCACCGGGCAACTCATCGTTATCGGTGTGACCACTTACATTTTTTACCAACTACTCATCAACCTCGGGATGAACCTCAACGTAATCCCCGTCGCCGGGTTACCGATGCCCTTCATCAGCAGTGGCGGCAGCGCCCTGGTCATCACCTTCGTGGGACTGGGGCTGGTCGAAAGCGTCGCTATGCGCCATAAACGGATGGAGTATTAGGAAACAGCCGACGTCATTCGTTATTCGTTATTCGCTATTCGTTATTCGTTATTCGCTATTCGTTACTCTCGGAGGAGATCGTTATGACAGTTCGTGTTCGTTTTGCGCCCAGCCCCACCGGGGAGCCGCACATCGGCAACATTCGCACGGTCGTCTTCAACTGGTTGTTCGCCCGGCAAAATCATGGGCAGTTCATCCTGCGCATCGAGGACACCGATCGCACCCGTTACGTCGAAAAGGCGATTCAAGTCATCACCGACGGCCTGCGCTGGTTGGGCATGGATTGGGATGAAGGGCCTGGTGTCGGCGGCGACTATGGGCCGTATGTCCAGTCGGAGCGCCTGAGCATTTACAGGGAAAAAGCCGAGGAATTGCTCGCCAAAGGGCGCGCCTACCGCTGCAATTGCTCGCCGGAACGGCTGGAAGCCGTCCGCGAGGCGCAGCGCGCGCGCGGCGAGACGCCGATGTACGACGGTCACTGCCGCGACAAAGCGCCGGGCGAAGTGTCGCCGGATGAACCGCACGTCATCCGCCTCAAGGTGCCACGCGAAGGCACCACCGTGATGCACGACATCCTGCGGGGGGACATCGTCTTCGAGAACCGCCTGATCGACGATCAGGTTCTGCTCAAGAGCGACGGTTTCCCCACCTACCACCTCGCTGTGGTGGTTGACGACCACATGATGGGCATCACCCACGTGATGCGCGGTGACGATTGGATCTCCAGCGAGCCGAAGCGCCTGCTGCTGTACGAAGCCTTCGGCTGGGAGCCCCCCATCTACGCGCACGTCCCGCTGGTGCTGGGGACCGACGGCAAAAAGCTCGGCAAACGCCATGGCGCGGTCTCCATCGACGAATTCCGGCGGCAGGGGTATCTGCCGGAGGCGCTGTTTAACTTCCTGGCGTTGCTCGGCTGGGCGCCCGGCAGCGGCGAAGAGCAGGAGATTTTCACCCGCGAGGAATTGATCGCGCGCTTCGACATCACGCACCTCAACCTCGCGCCGGCCGTCTTTTCGTATGACAAGCTCAACTGGATGAACGGGATGTACATCCGCGCCCTGTCGCAGGACGAACTGCTCGAACGGCTCATTCCCTTCTGGGAAGACTCCGGGCTGATCCCCACGCCGGTTCCGACAGAAATCCGGCCCACCCTCAAACTGCTGGTTCCGCTGGTGCAGGAACGGCTCAAGACCTTGCGTGACGTGGTCGAGCTGACCGATTTCGTCTTTTGCGACATTGCCACGCCGCCCGTTGAGGCGCTGATCGGCAAGAAGATGACGGCGGAGCAAAGCCTGAACGCTATCCGCCAGACACAAGCCCTCTTGGCCGGACTGCTTCACTTCGACGCCGAAGCGATGGAGGGGCCAATGCGCCGCCTGGCCGAGGATCTGGGTTTGAAGGCCGGGCAACTATTCAGCATCGTGCGCAATGCCGTGACGGGCAAAGAGGTCTCCCCGCCCCTGTTCGGCAGCATCGAGGCGTTAGGACGCGAAAAGACACTCAAGCGGCTGGAAGTGGCGGAAGAAGTCTTGATGGCGTATATCGGAGGGCAAAAGGCAGAGGGATAACACATCTGCAATCTGCGTTGATAGTATTAAAGCATCGCCC
>JAIOAS010000082.1 GCA_019873725.1 Chloroflexota bacterium
GACGGCGTTCTTGAGCCGCCACCTCTCGCCCGGTGAAGAGCCACTCGTCGGCGCCCAGTTCCTCGAAGGATTGCTCGCCCTCAACCGGGCAGTCTTGTTGCGGAACCGAACTGTCGTCGCCTGGCTCGATGCATATCTGCAACAGATACCGGCAGAGCGTTTTGTTGCCGTGCTGCCCGTCCTGCGCCGTGCTTTCGCCGATCTCGCCCCCGCCGAGATGGATTACCTCCTGGCGACGGTGGCCCGTTTGCTTGGTCTCTCGGAAGAGCAAACTCGTGCTGCCGCAGGCCATCAGGTGACGGCGGAAGAAATCGCCGCCATTGATGCAGAATTAGGAGACCTTGAAGGTTTTTAAACCTGGGGTGCGATGAGCGGCAGGATTGGTCACGCAGGCGGGCGTTGGATTGACAAAGGGTACCTTGTGTCGGATAATGTAAAACAAAGCGCCACGTTGGACATCCAGCGCCCTTTTGACATCGGCGGGGTGTCGGCGCGTGGGGCGTCACCGCAGAATGGGGTACGCCGCGCCTGAAGCCTGTTCGTTATGCCGCTCTATAAACGACTTATGACAAGAGGTTAAACAAATGCCGCAATTCTCTATAGACGAGATTTTTCGCAGTCCTGAGACCAAGCACCGATTGACGCTATTCAGAGTCGAAGATGTCCAATGGCTTGAAACGCAGATTTTTGAGAAAAACGGCAAGCCATATCTCAAATGCCTCGCCAGCGATAAAGATCGCCCTGCCAAGCCAGAAGAAATCGTCAGGCAGTTGTGGATAAAGAAACTGCTGGATGAATACCACTATCCCAAAGCCCGACTGAAAATTGAATATGCCGTTTGGTTCGGTTCAGGCGTGAGTGACAAGAGCGCCGATATTGTCATCATGCAAACCGACGGCGAGCATCCGTATATCATCTTTGAAGTCAAGAAGCCGAAACGCAAAGATGGACTCCAGCAATTAAAGTCGTACTGCAACGCTGAAGGCTCGCCCATCGGCGCATGGTCTAACGGTGAAGAGTTGGTCGTCCTCCACCGCCAAGAGCCAAATGTCTTTTCTCAAATCTCATCTATCCCCACCGTCGGGCAGACCCTTCAAGATGTCATCACCGAGCAATGGACGATTGACAAACTAACCCAAGAAAATCGCTTGGTTAAAGAGCGTCTTTCGCTCAAGAAAATCATCCTTGACCTTGAAGACCTTGTTTTAGCCAACGCGGAAGGCATTGACGATTCCTTTGATGAAGTCTTCAAACTGATTTATGCCAAACTCTATGACGAATGGGCGGCGGCAAATGACCGCACACGCAACCGCAAGGTTCATTTCCGCATTTACGGCGAGTCTCCCCGCGAACTCTACGACAAAATCAACGGCTTGTTCAATCGGGCAAAGGACAAGTGGCGCGGCATCTTTGGACGGGATGAAAGTATCCGCCTTAAGCCCGAACACCTGCTCACCTGTGTCTCATTCTTGCAGGATGTAAAACTGTTCAACGCCAATTTGCAGGTGATTGACGAAGCCTTTGAATACCTGATTACCGAAGTCGCCAAAGGCAAGAAGGGGCAGTATTTCACGCCGCGCTGGGTGATTGATATGTGCGTGAAAATGCTCAATCCCCAAATCCACGAGCGCGTGATTGATACCGCCTGTGGCTCTTCGGGTTTCACCGTTCACTCCATCTTTTGGGTTGCGGGTGACCAATTTACCACCAACGGCTTGCCGCCTGCCATTACCGAATATGCAGGCACGATGGTTTATGCAATTGACTCCAGCCCCAAAGCCGTGAAAATCGCCAAAGCCCTCAACCTGATTGCGGGCGACGGTAAATCCAATGTCTACGAACTCAACAGCCTCAACCCGCCGAAATGGAGTGATGAAGGCAAAGCGGCGTTTCGCCCGCTTCTGACTCGTTTTGAAGACCGCAATCAAGATGAAGCCAATCAACGCGATTTTCAATTCTTCGACTTTGATATTCTGATGACCAATCCGCCATTTGCGGGCGGCATCAGCGAGCGCGAGATATTGCGCCAGTATCGTCTTGCCGAAAAGAACGGGCGCACGGTTTCCAAGATCGGGCGTGACATTCTTTTTATTGAGCGCAACTTGAATTTTCTGAAACCAGGCGGGCGCATGGCAATTGTTTTGCCGCAGGGGAGATTGAACAACACTAACGACCTGTTCATCCGAAACTTTTTGTTTAGCAAAGCCCGTATTCTGGCAGTTGTGGGACTGCACGGCAACACCTTCAAGCCGCACACTGGCACAAAGACCAGCGTTGTTTTTCTGCAAAAATATACCGATGAAGAAATTGCAGAAATTCGCGCCGTTCAAAACCGCCATGCCGCCGAATGGGACAATCACCTAACCGAACTCAACGCTTTGGCTGAAAGGAATGAACTCGCCGAAGATGATTTGCCGCCTCTTTTGTTCTCGTTCCTGCAAGCCGAGTTTGAAGAAGCCGAAGCCGCCGACGCGGAGCGTGGTGAAGACGAAAACACCGTTGAAGATACGCAAGCCGAAAGCGACGATGAACTTGTAGAGCGCATCGAGAACTTGCAGAAGCAGTCAGACGAAATGCCGCCGCGCGCCAAAGGCAAAGCCGCCCTCAAACGCGCTTTGGGGGAAGCCCAACGCAAACTGGCATCGCGCACGCTCAAAGGGCAAGTTGACTATCTGCGCCAGGATGAAAAACTGCTCGCCCGCTATCGTGAAGCATGGTTAGCCGATAAAGCCGCCGAAGAACTGGACTATCCGATTTTCTTTGCCGTGTCGGAAAAAGGCGGCAAGGATAACAGCGGCGAACCGATTTACAAGAAAGACGCCAACGGCGAACTCATGCTTGATGAACACGGGCATTTGATTGTTGACCACGACCTTGACGAGATCGCCGAAGCCTTTGTTGCGTTTGCCAGAGAGCAGGGTTTTGATTTTTGGGTGAATTAAGCATGACGCATATTAGTATTGTGAACTACGCCCAAATTGAAGGTGCTCGACGCATAGACGCTGAGTATTACCATCCTTACAACCAAGCCTTGATGTCTCGTTTACAGCGATGCTCTGATCTACGGTCAATTGCCCGTTCTGCCATTCTTATAACTGATATGGGAGCATTTTCTTTATATCGAAAAGAGTATTTTGTTGAAACAGGCATTCCCTTTCTTCGGGTCGAAAATGTAAAAGCGAATTATCTTGACCTTTCAGATACAATTTTTATCAGTAACGAATATCACGCACGATTAGTTAAGTCCCAAGTCCATCCAAGAGATGTATTGCTAACAACAAAGGCTATTATTGGTATGTCTTGTGTTGTCCCAGAGAGCATTGGCGAATGTAATATGTCGCAAAACTTGGTAAGGATACGATTCAGAGAAGTTTTTAATCCATACTTTGTTTCCACATTCCTATCCTCTAGATACGGAGCATTTCAATCACGCAGACTTGCAACAGGCAACGTTCAACTTTATTTGAACTTCCAAAATATCGGCGAAATCTTGATACCAAAGTTAGGCGGCAACTTTCAAAATGAAATTGAAATCGTTGTTAAATCAGCAGAAAAGTTATTTCAGAACTCCAAAGAATTTTCAAGACAAGCCGAGCAACTTCTTCTTTCCGAACTTTGCTTGCAGGACTGGAAACCCCAGCACACCCTGACCTATGTGCGAACCTATAGCCAAGCGGCGCGGGCGTGGCGAATGGACGCAGAGCATTTTCAGCCAAAGTATCAGGAAATGTTCGAAAGAATTCCCGCAAGTGTGCGTTTTGACCGACTTGGCAGACTTACAACCTACACAAAAGGGATTGAAGTCGGCAGTCCCGCCTATACAGATTCGGGTATTCCATTCTGGCGGGTCAGCAATCTCACCAAGCACGGGCTTGATGATAGCAATGCAAACTTCATAAGCGACGAACTCTATAGCGCTTTGCGCTCAACTTATGAGCCGCAACAGGGCGAAATACTCTTATCAAAAGACGCTACCCCTGGGATTGCCTATTACTTGGAACAACCGATAAAGGGTATTGTTTCAAGCGGTATTTTGCGTCTTTCTCTGATTGACAGCATTCCGCGTCATTATCTTGAACTTGTCCTGAACTCTCTTTTTGTGCAATTGCAGATTGAACAAAACATGGGCGGTTCAGTTATCAAACATTGGAAACCATCAGAAGTCCGCAAAACCCTGATACCACGCTTACCAGATGAAAGGGAAAATGAAATTGCCGCATTAGTCCAGCAATCCCACGCGGCGCGGCGAGAAGCCAAAGCCCTTTTGGAAAAAGCCAAGCGCGCTGTGGAGATAGCGATAGAAGAAGGTGAAGAACGCGCAATGGAGTTTATCGGTTGAGTCTTCAAAGGCAAAAGGCGGCATAACAATTGCAGCCGACACGTTCTGCTTCGTTCCGCGTGCGGCTGAACCCGACCGATTCCTCGTCGCTACGCTCCTCGGAATGACACACAAAAGCCGATTTTAACCATAGGCTGAACAGTTACGCTATTTCTGCGGTGAATCATGAAAAATCTTTAGCCTTACTTGGAGTCCTTTGTGCCCTTCGTGGTTTTTACAAAGGAGCGCCTATGACCGTTCACGACCTGCTTTCCCGCACCGAAATGACCCTGACCACGCTCGCCGTTTCCGGCACGGCGAACGCCGGACCGGCGCTGGGTGAATTGACCGCGCTGGCGGACGAGGTTGTCGCCACAGGTCTGGGCAAACTGGCCGAGCGTCTACAGGCCGTGGTCGCCGCCCCAGATGACCATGCCCGCACGGCCGCCTGGACTGCCGCCTGGGCCGGCATCGGCCTGGTGCGCACACGACTGCTCAAGCCTGCTACGCCTGCCCTCTCGGACACCGTATCCCTGCCGCAGGCCCCCAACGTGCTCTTTCCCCGGCCGGCAGGCGGTCTGGACAGCCTGGACGGCCTGTTGACCGCCCTTCAGTCCGATCGGCCACTTGCCCGCGCTTACGCCGCCGGCCGCCTGATTGCCTTTGGCGATCAGGCCGTGCCCGGACTGCTGGCAATCCAGCGGCACTGTGGGCGTTGCATTCGCTTCCTGGTCATCGAAACCCTGGGGCGCATCGGCACGGACGCCGCGCTGACCGGCCTGGTCGGACTGCTGGGCGATGACGACGTGGCCCGCCCGTTGGAAGCGACCCTGCTGGCCCTGGGACAACAGAGCGCGCCGCCCGTGGCCGAGGCATTGCAGCAAACCAATGTCAAGAACAAGAAACGCCGTCGCGCCGCCGCCAAGATCCTCTGGCGACTGGGGGCAACACAACCGCTCGAAGCGGCCCTGGGCGACGGCGACGGGCTGGTCAAAGCCTATGCCCAGGCGGCGCTCTGGCCCGCCGCGCGTCTGGCCGACCGCGCCGCGCAGAAAGGAACGGCGGGGTTTCCGGCCGCCGTTGCGTTGTTCGAACAACAACGGCTGGCAATAGACGCATTGACAGAGCGATTGGATGCTCTACCCAAGAACCATCTGGCCGACGCCGCTGCCATCTTGTGGCACACCGGCGCAGAACAACCGCTCTTGACCCATTATCTCGCCCAGATCACGGCAGGTGCCAACAAAAATGCCCGCGCACAGGCCGCCGCCTTCATCACACGCCTGGCCCATCCGGCTGCCCTGCCGACCTTGCTCCACCTGGTGGAGACGGACTCGTTCCTGGTGGCTGCCAACACGCATCTGGTCGCCGCCGGGCTGGCCAAACTGGCCGATAGCGCCGCCGTGTGGCCGCTGATTCACGCCGCCCAACAATTGAAGCAGGCATTCTTCCACCTGCGTCAACCCATTATCAAGGTGCTGGGAGACATCGGCGACCCGGCGGCCGTACCCGCTCTGTTGGAGATGCTGGACGACACACCCTTCCGATCCGGCCGGGAGACCATCGAACAAGCCCTGGTTGCCATCGGCGGGCCGGCAGTCGAAGCGATAGGCCAAACGTTGCAGCAGAGCATCGGCACAGCACCGCCGCGCCCCTTGCAGCCGGAAACGGCGGCGACCCTCGAACGCACACTGACGAAAATCAAGACGCCCGCGGCCCAAGCCGCACTCGCGGCATATCGGGCCGGGACGGACGAACTGAGTCGCCTGATCGGCCACCTGGCCAACGGCAAAGCCGACGCGCCGCTCATCGAGCAAGTGGTGAGCCTGGGCGCCGCGGCGGTCGAGCCACTGCTGGCCCTGTTAGCCAGGAATTCGCCCGATGGTCAGGTCAACGCCGTCTGTGCGTTGAGCCAACTGGCGCCCAACCTGGAGGTCGAGCAGCGCGAGCGCATCATCGCCGCGTTCAGGGCGCAACTGCGGGCACAACAGCCGAATAGGTTGGTAGGGCCCGGTTGGATTCACAACCCATTGGCCGAGCAACTGGTCCAGGCCTTGTGCGATTTGGATGTCAACGCGGCCTGGTCCGAGATCTGCGACGCGCTCATATTCAACGGCGTGGGCGAGATCGTGGTCAGGCGTTGGCAGCAGACGCGGCAACCCTGGTTGCTGGACATCATCGCCCAGGGTATCCGGTCGATCAATACCCGCGTCCAGGCCCTGCCCATCGCCCAGATGTTCCCGCCGGACAAGGATGTGTCCTCGCGGCTGGGGCCGCCGGTGGAGGCCGTCGTGCAGAGCGAGACCGATGCACAGGTGCTTTATCATGCCGTGGTCTGTTTGCACACCTGGGGCGGTGCACAAGCGATACCGGTTTTGCAGGCGTTGAAAAAGCGACTCGGCTCGGTGACCGGACGAAACTGGCACAGGAACAACCTGAGGAGTGAACTGGATGCCGCGTTAGCCGATCTCGGCTGGAAAAATTCATTCTTGGGGCGGCTGATAGGCAGAGGGTAAGGCGATGGAACGGACCACTGCGCAACAACGCGCACTGTTGCGCTGGCGATTGGTGCTGGGCCAGAAGAGCGAAGCCGGTCTCGGCGGGCAGATGGCGCTGGCACGTCTCTCGTCTGCTGCACCGGAGCAAGACGTGTTCGGCCTGGACAATGCGCTCGAACTGGTTTACGGCGGCGAAAAAGGCCCAGGCGGGGCAGGGGCATCGCTCCCCAATATCCCGCGCTGGCTGGGCGACGTGCGCCGCTACTTTCCCACCGACGTGGTGGCCCTGGTGCAAAAAGATGCCATCGAACGGCGCGGCCTGCGTCAGTTGCTCTTTGAAAAAGAGACCCTGCCCAAACTCGAAAAGAACGTAGACCTGGTGGCCGCGCTCATCTCGCTGCAAGGGATGATCCCCGACGAGGTCAAGGAGACCGCCCGCCAGGTGGTGCGCGAAATCGTCGCGCAGATCCGGGAGAAACTGGAGCCGCAGATCCGTCAGGCGGTGTTCGGGGCGTTGGCCCGCAACCGTCACTCGGTGCTGCCGGTTTATCGCAACATAGATTGGAAACGCACCATCGAGCGCAACCTCAAGCATTACGACCCCGAACGTCGGGTGCTTGTGCCGGAGCGTTTCTACTTTTGGGCCAACCAGCGGCGCTTGCGCGAGTGGCAAATCATCCTCTGCGTGGACCAATCCGGTTCGATGGCCAACTCGGTGGTCTATGCCTCGATCATGGCGGCCATCCTGGCCTCGCTCGATGTGCTGCGCACCCACCTCATCTTTTTCGACACCGAGGTGGCCGACATGACCGATGTGTTGGACGATCCGGTAGACTTGCTCTTTGGCGCGCAATTGGGCGGCGGCACCGATATTGCCCGCGCCGTCACTTACGCCGCCGACCTGATCCTCCAGCCGGAAAAGACGCTCTTTATCCTGATCAGCGATCTCTACGAGGGCGGCGATGCAAAGGCATTGCTCCGCACCCTGGACACGCTGGTCGAAAGCCGTGTGCGCGTGCTTTGCCTGCTGGCGTTGGACGATAGCGGACGTCCCTCATTCGACCGCGATCTGGCTCGTCAGGTGCGTGCGCTGGATATCCCTACCTTTGGCTGCACGCCCGGCAAGCTGGTAGAGTTGATTGAAGAAGTATTGGACAAGGGGTAGACAGGCTATGAAATCCATCACCGACCGTCAGGTAAAATCACTTTGTCATCCCGACGATTATCGCAACGGGGAAGACTATTTCAAGCGCGGCCTGGTTTCCCAAGCCTGGCAAACCCCGGCCGCCTTGCACGCGCTGGTTGAAGGGTCGGGCAACAAGCCCTACCAGGTGAACGTGACCCTCGAAGGCGACAAATTCGTCCCCCACTGTACCTGCCCGGCGCATCGTCGCCGCCCCTTTTGCAAGCATGTGGCCGCGGTGCTGCTCGCCTGGGCGCGCACGCCGGAACGCTTCGTGCCAGAAGCTCCGACTGCGCCTCCGGTCGAGAGTCGAACGCGACGTGCGCCCAGGCCCAAAGCCGCTGTGCGCCAGGTGCAGATGGAGGGATTGGACAAGGTCGAGGAACTGCTGGTGGAATTGGTGACCTATGGGCTGCTGACACTGACCGAGGCACAGGTAGCGCGGGTGAACGACCTGGCGCACACTGCCGAGTCACACAAACTGCGCCGCCTGGCCCGTCTGGTGGGGCGGCTCGGCACCATGTTGGAGACAACCCTGAAAACCCAGAATCCACCCGCTGAGACGGCCTACGCCGACCTCTTGACCGATGCCTGGCTGACCTTGCAGGCCACCCGGCGCGCGTTGCAAGACCCCGCCGCCGATTCGACGTTTCTCGATGAACTCATCGGCAAAACCTGGCGTGAAAGCGACCTGGAGCGGCGGGAAGGGGCGCATCTGCTGGAACTGGCCTACGAGACCGTCAGGCTCGATACCGGCTTTATCGTGGACACCAGTTTTCTGCTCAGTCTGGACGATGGTGTGCTCTATGCCGAAAAGCAGATCACCCCGGCGCAACTGAAGAAACAAGCGCGCAAGCCATCTTATGACGGGCGGCTGGAGGGGAGCATCGGCCTCTATCCGGGGCCGTCGCCGCGCCGGATCAAACTGCTGGAGGTGGTCGAAAGCGCACCGACCGACGCCGACCGACAACAGGTGCTGGCGTATGCCGAGCGCTCGACGGCAAACCTGTTCCGGCAATTTCAAGCGGTCACGGCCAATCCACTCCTCTCGCCGGAAGCATACACCCTCTTTGCGCCGACGCACTTCCTGGTAGACGGGGCCGAGGTCTACGGACTGGACGCCGGAGGACAGGCGATTCTCCTGGCCGACGGCTGGCGCATCCAGAGCACCCTGATCCATCGTCCGGTAGCAGCCCTCTTTGGTCGTCTGACCCTGGTCGAGGGGACATTGCGCCTGACGCCGCTCAGCCTGATCACTGCGCCGCCCCACATTGAGCGGATACGCCTCGACTGATCCTTCCGCAGGTTGTAGAGCGAGTGGGCTATCCGTCCGTCTCCTTTCGCCGCAAGTACCGCATGGCGCGGCTGATGCCGGTCGCTCTCGTTCCCTTGTAGGATGGGGCCGGATCGTAGTTTTCGGGGACGTCGAAGCCATACGTGACTTTGCCATACGGGGCTTCATCGTAGGAGGGCGGTAAGCCTGGGATGTTTGTGACCCGTTTGGCGTTTGCCGTCTGCTCTTCTGGCGTTGCGGCGCTGCCGCTTTCTGCGACGGGGGTTGTGACCTCGTAAGCGGACAACATGAATTCCCCTGCACCTGACCTGATTTCGGTGCCCAGCTCAAGGCTGGCGATGTAGCGGTCTGGTTCGATGAAAACAGTCGATTTTACTGCTGCGCCGTAGTGACCACCAATCCGCTCGCCCGCATCACCAGCGGCAGATAGAGGCGCGCTCCGCCGACGAGCAGCCGGACGCCGGTCGTCTGCGTGAACCCGCCGCCCACGCCGGTCACGGTGATCATGTAGCCCAGGCCCAGTTCGAGCGTGCCGGTGTGCGTATCCGTGACCGTGAGGGTCGCCGTCTCTCCTGCCGCGAGCGCTGTGGGGGCAAGCGTCACTATCAGCTCAGGCGCGGGCGCGGCGACGCTCAACGTGACGGTGTGCGGCAGATCGGGCGGGTACAGGCTGATGGCGTACCGCGCCGTGCCACCGGGATCGATGCTTCGTGCGGGGGGCTGCGCCAGCAGCGCAAAGCCGGCCTCATACCGTCCGATGTCATACGCCGCGCCCCAGTGCGGATCGGTTACGCCGAAGGCGGTCAGCAGCGCCGTGAGCGAGGCCGGGAGCGCCGTCGTGCCCCGGTCGATGGCGTTGCTGCTGGCGGCGGTGAGGTGGAAATCGGGCCAGGAGCCGTCGAACATGGCGCGATCGGTGACGTCGTAATCCCGGAAGGCCGGATCACCTTCCCGACCGTGATCCTCCCAGGGCGTGTTGGTTCGCACTTCGTCCAGCGTTTGCTGCGGCTCCCACGATGTGCCGCTCGCGCTGACCTGGCGGATGACCATCGGGCCGGCGTGCCACATCCCGCCCCAGCCGTTGGCGTGGTACAGGTTGTAGTCGATGATCATGTTCTGGGTGCGATCTTCGGCGTAACCGACCGTCATCCCAAATGCCTCGTTGTTCACCACGATGTTGTTGATCAGCCGCGTGTCCACGCTGCCGTGGGTGTCGTAACTCGATCCCAGGGCGAAGCCGTAGAGCGAGTTGGCAGCGACGTTGTTGACGTAGATCATCGGCCCGTCGCGCCACACGCCGGAGAACATATAGCCGTTGTAGGCGTTGTTGTAGGCCACGTTGCGATAGGCGTGGATGCCGCTGGCGTGATCCACGTACAGGCCAAACGCGCCCATGCCGCGCACCTGGCTGTCTGCGTCGCCCGTCCAACGCCCGCGCTTTTCGGAAACGTAGGTCCAGCCGACGCTATCGCGGAAGATGTTGCCGGTGATGAGCACGTTGCGGAAGACGTGATTGTCCGGCGGGTTGCCCCAGAACTTCAAACCGCCGCAATCCGTTGTCAACTGGCAAGCTCGCTCGAAGATGTTGTTGGCGATGAGAATGTCGCCGGTCTTGATTTCCTCCGGGGAGAACCCATACGTCTTGGCAGACTGGATGACCGACCGGGAGAACTGGATGCCGTTGTGCGCCACGTGATGGACGTGATTGCCCTCGAAGCGCAGTTTGTTGACGAAGCTGAGCGAGGCCCCCACCGCGTTGTCGTCGTCGGTGCGAAAGCCCAGGTGGTGCATCTCGTTGTTGCGGATGACGGTGTTGACGATGCCGGAGCGGGTGAACGAATCGGCGGCGGCGCTGTTCTCCCACCAATCGATCAGCCGGATGGCGAACGTGTCGATATAAGCGATCTCCGAATCCTCCAGCGTGAAGCCATCGATCATGTTGCCCGGCGGCGCGGTGGCGCGCACCGACTGTTCGAGGTACACCCCCCAATTGGCGTAGCGCAGTGTGGCGTTGCGGACGATGTCATGGTAGGCTTTGTGTGTCTCCCAGTTCGCCAGATAGATCGCGCTGCCGTTGAGCAATTCGATCGTCAGCCCGTCCAGGATGGTGTAGGAGCGGTCGCGCAGGCTGAAGCCGTTGGTGCGGCGCGAAATCTCGATGTTCAGGGTTGCCGGATTGGCGGGGGTGGGCGGCCACAGGTAGAGCCGCTTGGTAGCCGGGTCGTACCACCATTCGCCGGGCGTGTCGAGCAGATAGGGCTTGTTTTCGACGTAGTACTTGCTTCCCCAACCCAGGCCGGGATTGCCGGAACCGCCGTCGTGCTCGCACGCGCGATCCACGGTGATGCGGCCCGCGGCGACATCGTGCGCGGTGATCGTGCGCCGATAGACGTAGTGCCCCTGGTAGGTATCGATGGCGACCAGCGTTCCGCTGATCAGGCTGCCGAGCGTGGTCAGATTGCCCGCCTCGATGCCCACCGGTTCGCTGTCGTTCGTCCGGTCGGTGAGCTGCGTTATCGAGCGTTGCGGCAGGTCGCAGTTGTGATCGGCGTTGGTAACGGGGTCGCAGGCGGCGGGCGCCGAACCGCCATCGGCGGCCCACCAGAACTCGTGGGTTTTCCACTCCGTCGCCACCTGCCAGTCCGGCTCACGGGCGAGGGGCAGCCGGGTCCCCCCCTCTGTCCCCCCCGGTGGGGGGGAGGAAAGGCTGTTCTGTTGCCTGTTTTCACGCCCGGTGTTTGTTTCTCCCTGTGTCTCTCCCTCTGTCCCCCCCGGTGGGGGGGAGGAAAGGCTGTTCTGTTGCCTGTTTTCACGCCCGGTGTTTGTTTCCCCCTGTGTCTCTCCCTCTGTCCCCCCCGGTGGGGGGGAGGAAAGGGGGGGCATCTCCATAATGAAGCGCGGTGGGCCGTTCAGATTCCACGCGCTCAGGTCGGCCCAATAGACGTTCGCGTAGACGCCCGCCGGCATCCCGATGGGATCGTTGGTCAGTTTCGTCCAGGTGAGCGCAGACGCCGGCTCCGAACCACGAATGATTACCGTGCCGGGGCCGTTTTCGGCGCGATAGACGGCCGGTTCGGCGGCGCTACCGCTCAAAGCCGGATACACCGTCTCGCGGTAGATGCCGGGCAGGATGTGCACGGTGGTGCCCGGCCCGGCCAGGGCGGCGGCGCGCTGGATCGTGCGGAAGGCCGTGGCGGGGGTCAAGCCGTTGTACTCGTCGTTGCCGTTGACGCCGTCCACCCACAGGTCATCCACACGCGGCACCAGAAACGCCACGTCGTCGAGGCGGATCGAGCCGGAGGGCGTGCTACTGGAATTCGTGTTGACTTTGCCGAACTCGATCACGTCGCCGGAGGGATCGTCGTGGACGATTCCGCTGTCGTAATAGCGCACAAGCGTGTCGTTGACCCACACGGCGACCCAGGTGTCGATCCGGTAACCGAGCGTGATTTTCTGCCAGCCATCGACCAGGGGGAACGCGCCGGATTCCCAGTCGTAAAAATAGCCACTCGCCTTGGGATAGGCGATGTAGCCCTGGTAACCCTGACCGGGCGGTTTGCGCAGGTAAAAGCCGATCAGTGGCGGCCACCAATCGCTGGCGGAGCTGCGCACCTCACCGGCGCACAGCGATGTGCCCGGCGGCCAATAGTTGGGCGACGGCTCCGGCAACGCGACGCCGTTTGGATTGAGCCAGAAGGTCAGATAACCCTCGACGGCGTAAGCAACGCGGCTCAAGTAGATGTAGGCATCAACCTGGCTGACGGCGACCGCCAGACCGGTCGATCCGTTGCGTCCGCCGCCGGGCAGCAGGCTCAAGCGGGATGCCTCCACGGTGTACCAGGCGGCGAGACTGCCGCTCTCGAAGTTGTCGGCGACGACATCCCACGTGGGGGGAATGACGGGGTCGGCGGGGGCGGAAAAGGCCGGTGATGAGATCAACACTGCGAGCAATACCCAAACGCAAGCGCCTCGCTTCATCTTGTCCTCCTTATCCTGCAGGGCGGGAAAACAACAACGGGGTCGCCTGACGCGACCCCGTTGTTTGAGTGCCGAGACTGAGAATTGAACTCAGGACACAGGGATTTTCAGTCCCCTGCTCTACCAGGCTGAGCTATCTCGGCAGCACGGCTACATTGTAGCGTAGGCTTTCGATTTGTCAAGCTGTTTCACGGCATCCAGCGTCGCGGGCCGATTTCGCCGGGGCCTTCCCTGTGGGTGCGCCGCGGAAAAGGTTCGGCCAGTTCCTCTTCATCCGGGCCGAGCAACAGCCGAATTTTCGCCAGGGCGGCGCTGTCGTAGCGGGTAAAACCGCACGAATCGCAACGCCACGCCGCAAAATCCGGCGCGACCACCAGCCGCTCTCCCCACCGGCGGGTGTAGGTGATTTTGATCGGCTTGAGGGTGCCCATCGCGCAATCGGGGCAGGTATAGTTGGTGTGGTTGTCCTCCCCAGAGGGGATTTCCGGCGGTTTCACGGGGCCACCTCCAACTCGGGGAAAGTGTAATGTGGGATCAGGCCCCATTTTTCCGGCGGCCAGTAGCGGAAGATGGATTTGCCGATGATGTTCTCGCGCGGCAAGACGCCCCAGATGTGCGAGTCGCTGGAGTTGTTGCGATTGTCGCCCAGGACCAGGTACTCATTGTCGCCCAGGACGCGGCTTTCGTTGTAGATGGGAGGCCCGCTGATGTACGGTTCGTTCAGCGCAATGCCGTTAATCCACACCCGGCCGTCGCGCACTTCTACTTTCTCACCGGGCAAGCCGATCACGCGCTTGATGTAGGGGATTTCGCTCTGTCCGTTTGGCGGGTCGAGCACAATGATGTCACCACGTTCTGGCCCATGGAACCAGTAAGCGACTTTGCTCACAATCAGGTACTGGCCTTCCTGCAGCGTCGGCTCCATGCTGATCGATTGCACCTCGTAGCGTCCGGTCAAGGTGTTGATCACCAGAAAGATGATCAGGGCCAGCGCCAACGTTTCGAGCAGATCGCGCACCCATGCCCATGCCATCACTCTGCCTGCGGACTGGTTTGCCATTTGGTTGATGGTGAGGGCGTCTGCTTCCCCACCGCCGATTGTCGTCTGTTTAATCCATGCCATAGCTAGTTGGTTTTGTATTTCTAGGGCGGGAAGCGCCCGAAGTTACGCCGGGGGAGTCCGCAAGGACGTCGAACCCGGAAGCGGCCAGACCGCACTCCACTGTTTGTAACTCCGGGAAAGCATAATTTTGTAACTCCGGGAAAGCGTAATTTTGTAACTCCGGGAAAGCGTAATGGGGAATGACCCCCCAGGTTTCAGGCGGCCAGTAACTAAAGATTGCCTTACCCAATATTCGTTTGCGCGGCAACAATCCCCAGGCATGCGAATCGCTCGAATTATTGCGATTGTCGCCGAGGACGAAATATTGATCTTCGGTGACGATCCAGTTGCCGGTGTAGTTGGGCGGCGCGCTGATGTAGGGTTCGTTCAGCGCCACACCGTTGACCCACACCCGCTGCTCGCGGACCTCCACCACATCGCCCGGCAGGCCGATGACCCGTTTGATGTATGGCACTTCGCTCTGTTCGTTCGGCGGGTCGAGTACCACCACATCGCCACGTTCGGGAGAGCGCAGCCAGTAGACGACCTTGCTGGCGATGAGATATTGTCCATCGTGCAGGCTGGGTTCCATGCTTTGCCCATGCACCTGGTAACGTCCGGTCAGGGTATTGATGACCAGAAAGAGAATCGCTGCCAGCAGCAACGTCTCCAGGACATCCTGTAGCCACGAACGGATGCCAAACGAACGACTCAGTGAGGGTTCTTCCTCGCTAGCCTCTTCGCTTGGCGTTTCTGCCGGCGCGACGATGCCGACGTCGGGCGCAGGTTCGCCTATATGTTTTTCGACCAATTGATCCTCCGCAAGCAACAGTTTCCTGGGAGATTATAACGTATCTCGAAGAAGTCGCAACCGAAAAAAATAAACCCCTGGCTATACCAGGGGTGGGTCTCTCAGGCATCGAGAAAGCTGTCTATGCTTCTTTAGGCAATTCTTCGGCCGCTGCGCGAGTCGTGTCCGCGGCTGCCTTTGCGCTTTCTTCTTCGTCTTCCCAACCGATAATCCACACCGCCAGCCCGGCCACGGCGATGGTGGCGATAATCAGCGCCGCCCACTGTCCGGCCAGCAGTCCCACGTCCCGTGCCGACCAGACGAGAATAATGACCATGCCGATCGCCAGCACGATCCAGGATGTCAACTGGGGGTGCGCCTTCACAAACTGTTTAACTTTCTCCATCGATTTCAGCCTCCCTGATTCTGTCTCTCGTTGTGCCGAACCTACATTGGCTTGCGAACCAATTCCTCGCGGATTTGCTTGATCATCGCCTCGGTCGCCTTCGGATTCCACTCCTGGGCAGTCTCACGCCAGGCTTTGGGCAAATCCGAGATCGCCTTCCGTGTGTACGCCAACTGCTCCCAGTAAGCGACCAGTTCCCGGCTTGGATTGGCGGGCAGGAAGAGGAACGTCGCTTCGGCTTGCAAGAGTTGGCCTTCTCTTTCCATCGCGGTGACGAGCGCGCGGCCTGTTGACACGCGATCTACACCCGGCGCGATTAGAAAATCGGTCAGGCAGACGACAAGATTTTCCACCCGCCACCCGGCTAATCCGACGATTTTACCCCGCTGCTCGGCCAGAAGAAATCCCACCTGGCTGAATCGCTCGGCGACATCCATCTGCGATACTTGTCGATCGGTGCGGGCGCTGTTTACGAAATCTGCAATGCGTTCGGCATCGCTCAAACGGGCTCTTCGGACTTCAATATTCCCTGTCATTGTTCTTCTTCCTCATCTCTAGCAAGTGGTCCGTGCGCTTTACAGGTCGCCTGGCAGTGTATTGCCTTTGTTAATTATACCCTGGTTTTGGAGATGTACAAAGCATCGAGAGCGATTGCGTTTTCATCGTTCTCAGTATATAGTAGGAGGCAATAAACTCAAATGCTGTTTTGATGGGTGAATGAAGAAATCCATGGCATTGTCGGTTGATCTGGTGCCGGCGACGGCTCTGTCGTATGACCGTCTGACGCTCCTCATCAATCAGGCGTATATAAACTATTACCTGCCCATCTGGATCGACGCGGCGCAATTTGCCCGGATGTGCGCGGTTGAAGACATTGACCTGCAGAAGTCGGTGGTGGCCCTCGTCGATGACACCCCGGTCGCGCTTGCGCTGCTGGCTGTGCGCGGGGATGCCGGCTGGTTGAGTGGCTTGGGCGTGCTCGCTCCCTGGCGGCGGCGCGGCATTGCCCGCCGGATCGTCGAACAGATCCAGGCCACGGCTAAGGCAGAGGCGCTGCGCACAGTGCGGTTGGAGGTGCTGGCTCAGAACGAAGGCGGCCTGGCCCTCTATCAGCAGTTGGATTTCCGTTGGGAGCGCGATCTGTTGGTCCTCACGCTTGAACCGGGGACGTTCGATCCGCTGCCCCTGCCGCCCGGCATTGCTCCGGCTTCTCCCGGCGTGATTCTGGCGTCGTATACGGCCTTCCACGATACGCGGATGCCCTGGCAGCGTCAACTGGCCTCGTGCTTGCATCGTCAGGACGACTTGCGCGGCCTGGCGCTGTGGGAGGCGTCGCGCATGGTCGGTTATGTGCTTTACCAGTTACAACAGGGCATTCATGTCGTCGCGGACCTGGCCGTCGATCCTGAGTATCCTCAGCGGTTGCAGGCGGCGCGGACACTTCTGACGGCGATGCACAGCGCCCGCCCGGATATGGGCGGTTCCACCATCAACCTGCCCACCGACGATCCCCTGCTGCCCGCCTTCACCGGTCTGCGTTACCGCATCTGGCAGCGTCAGCATGAACTGGTGTGGGATGTGGGAGAGTGAAGATTGGGAGATTGGGGGATTGAAGATTTGGGGATTGAAGACAAGCCTTTCTCATTTCTGATTTGCTGAGGTACTGATGACCGAAGATAAAAACATGACACCGACAACGCCAACCGGCGCGAACTGCCCGAGTTGCGGGCGCTTTGTGGGACCTTATACGACGTGTCCTTATTGCGGAGCGAAACTCGGCGGGCGCATTTCCGTGCGCGCCGTCAAGATCGCGGCCATCCTCCTGGCGACGGTGGGATTGCTCGCGCTGTGGTGGCTGGCGCGCCGTATGGACATCCCCACCGTCTCTGCCGCCGATGCGCTGGGCACGATGAACATGGCCTACGTGCGCGTGCAGGGCCGCGTGACGCGCAGCCTGAGCTACGATCCCGCGAGTGGCTACCTGGCGTTCTGGCTGGACGACGGCACCGGCGAAGTGCGCGTCTCTTCGTACCGCGACGTGACGCAGGCGCTCCTGGCAGCGGGGAAGGTTCCTGCGCTGGGCGATGACGTAACCGTTGCCGGGACGCTGCGCATCCGCGAGGATTACGTCTCGCTGACGCTCAACGCTGCCGGGCATCTCACGTTGGAGCGTCCGGAGCCGGTGACGTTGAAGGTGAACACCCTCACGCCGTTGGACGTGGGCCTGCGCGTGCGCATCGTCGGCGAAGTCCGCCAGGTGCGCACTCCCTATGAGGGCATGACGCTCATCACCGTGCGCGATGACTCCGGCGAGATTGCCGTCGCCGTGGACGAGACGACGACGGCGCTCACCGGCGCACTGCCGGAGATCGTCGAAGGGCAGGGCATCGAGGTCGTCGGGGCGGTGAGTTTGTACAAGGACACGCCGCAACTTGTTCCGGCCTCCGTCGCGGACATTGTGCTTTCTGCTGCGCCACCGGCCGCCGCCGCGATTCCCGTGACCAGCCTGGGCGAGGCGCAAAACGCCGCACTCGGAAGCTGGGTGCGCCTGCAAGGGCGGGTGGTGCTGATGGAAGGCTTCAAGGGTGGGATGAAGGCGACGCTTGACGACGGCACAGGGCAGATTATGCTGGTGCTGTGGGACAATGTTTACACCGCGCTCGAGAACCCGGCTGCGGTCGATGTGGGCGCGGAGGTTGTGGTCGAAGGAGAGCTGGGGAGTTACGAAGACGAGTTGCAGATTGTTCCGGAGAGCTTCAGAGATATAACCATCGTCACGCCGGCCCCAGAGATTCCGCGGGTCGCCGTGGGCGATCTGCAAGCGCAGGATGTCGGGCGTGTTGTGCGCTTGCGCGGCGTTCTGGGCGCGCCGGAAGGTTTCTCTGCGGGCGCGAAGGCGCAGCTCGATGACGGCACCGGCAGCATCACCGTCCTGCTGTGGACAAATATCCTGACCGCGCTTGATCCGCCGCCATCCGCAGGCCAGACCGTCGAAGTCATCGGCGTCATCCAGGAATACCGCGGCGAATTAGAAATCCTTCCCCGCTCGGCGCTGGATTGGCGTATCGGAGGTAACTAGAAATGAGAAATGAGAAATTAGAAAAGAGGCGTTGGTTGCGCGGCGTGATACTCGTTTATTTGCCATTTACCATTTGCCATTCGCCCATTCGCTCATTTGCTGATTCGCCCATTCGCTCATTTGCTGATTCGCCCATTCGCTGATTCACTATGCTAGAACTCATCCTTTGGACACTCGCAGGGACACTTTTGGCGTCGTTGTTGGCGATCGTGCCGGCGCTGCACATCTACAACGTGGCGGGCTTCATCCTGCTCGCCGGCGGGACGCTTTCGGCGTGG
>JAIOAS010000083.1 GCA_019873725.1 Chloroflexota bacterium
AACGTGCGCCGTTTTGTAGATCAGGATGGCGTAGATCTCAAACTGCTCGTCGTTATCGACATTTGATACATTGAACTTCCGCCGGGTTCCGACAGGATAATCGGGGTTGGGCGTAGTCAACGTGCGCTGCGTATTGGCCGGCACCCCCAAGAACCGGATGCCCAGTTCGTGCAGGTCGGAGTCGGGGATTTGCGCCTCACGAAGGGCTGCCAGGGTTTCTTCAGCCTCGCCGGGCAGCGGTGCGCTAATCGTGGGCGGCGAATCGGGCGATATTGGCGTCACCGGGCTGACCGGTGTAATCGGTAACGTAATGGGCAGCGTGGGGGTGGTGGGGAGTGGGCGTGAGATACCCCAAATGACTGCCAGTCCACCGGCAATACAACACACACATGTGGCTAAAAGCACAACCACGGCAACCGCAATACCGATCCCAATCCAAAGTTTTCTATTGTCTTCCATGGTTTCTTATTCCTTTGCTCTTTATGTGTCTTCCCTTAACGATTATAGATAATCACCCAGATAACGCAAGGGCTGTTTGTAAAGAGGGTGCATTTCAGAATGGGGGCGACTTTTCTTAAATTGCACTGCAGAGCACGCAGCGTCCGCAGGGTTGCCAGAAATTTCTCCGCGTTCTCTGCGAACTCCGCGGTTAAATCAGACGTTTATCTGGCTTTTGCCCCCGAATTGAAATGCGTCCTTGTAAGGATTTCTGTGCTGAACGGAGAAGGTGTTCGACAGAAGGTGAAAAAGCATTATAATACCCGCGGTTGGTGATGTGCCACAAACAAGGGGAGGCGGGTTGCAGAAGAGGGGGAGTTGGAAGAAGCTGACAAGTGTGGTGCGCCGCCTGGTGATGCATCATCACGCAGCGGGCTGGACGGCGACGGCGCTCTTTGCGGGCGTTTGGCTCCTCTATAGCCTTACCGCAGCGCGTGGTACGATCTTCGGCGACCCCTCTGAGTATCAGTTTATCCCGGCGATTTGGGGGATTGCTCATCCGCCAGGGTATGCCTTTTACACACTCGTCGCCGGGCTGTGGCAGCGTCTTTTTCTCATTGGTGATATTGCCTTACGGACAAACCTTTTGGCCGGGGCCGCCGGCGCGTGGGCGGTGAGTCGAGTCTTTCTGATGATCCTTGAGGTACGTCCGGTCGGCATAACGGAAACTGCTTGGCGCTGGCCGCTGGTGGCGGCGCTGCTTGGTGGTTTTGCTTTGGCCGTGGCCCCAAACTTCTGGCAGCACAGCATTCATGCCAATGCGCATATCTTTAGTGTGGCTATCACGGCGACGCAGTTATGGCTCTTGTTGCGCTGGGCGCGCGAAGGTCACGACCGCTGGTTGTTCGCCCTGGCCTTCTTTGCCGGCATCGGCGTGACACATCATCCTATCACTGTGTGGGGGCTTCCGGCTTACGCTATCTTCATCCTGGTGCAAAGGCCCAAAATCCTGACGCAGTGGAAGACGGTGCTTTCGTTTATTGGCTGTGGCCTGGCGGGGCTGGTGCCCTGGCTTTACTTTCCCCTGCGCAGTCCCGCCGTCCCCTTCGGTCCCACCGACATGCGCACATGGGAAGGCTTTTTGCGCCATGCGACGGCGCAGGGTTTGCGGGTTAACCTCTTCTATTTCGGCCTGGCAGATCAATTCGACCGGCTGCGCGTGTTCTGGACGCTCCTGCGCTTGCAGTATGCCTGGCCGCTGCTGCTCTTGATCGGCGTGGGCAGCGCGTGGTTGCTGTTGCGCCGTCCCCGGCTGGCGTTGTTGTGGGGGCTGTTTCTGCTCGGCCATTTAGGCTTCACGCTCAACTCGGTGCAGGATGTGATGGCTTATCTTTTGCATGCCTTTATGGCGCTGGCGTTCCCACTTGGCGTGGGCGTGCTGCTGCTCGTTGAGACAGTCGCCCGGCGCGCACCGGGATGGCGGACGTGGCTCGTCGTGGCGGGGCTGCTCGCGTTGCCGTTGGGGATGATGGTTTACACTTTCCCGCGTATTTCGCTGCGCGATTGGAACGCTGCCGACGCCTTTGTGGATGGCTTGTTCACGCGCTTTGCCGGGCGCGGTGAGGACGCCGTGATCGCCTCCGATTGGGAGCATCTCACACCGTACTTCTACCGCAGCCTCGTAGAGGGCCAGGCGCTCAATCCCGCCGACGCGCGCCCACTGTATGTCACCACTTCGTTCACATGGGTGGATGCCGTTTTCGGCAATCTGTCGGTCAGCCCGGTGTACCTGACCAACTATCGCCGTGACATCCGCGACCTGGGTTTTCGACTGCGGCCTGTGGGCGAGTTGTGGCGCGTGTTGGAACCGCCGGCCCTGGAACCGGTCGCGCCGCAGGTTCCGTTGCGCGATGTGTGGGTGGACGACCACCTGGAATTGCTCGGTTACGACATCGGCCAGACTGCCGTCGCGCAAGGCGGCGTGACTTCAGTGACACTCTACGCGCGGGCGGCAACCACGCCGACGGCGATTCTGATGCCTTTTGCGCGTCTTGGTGAGGTGGAGCAGCGCTGGACGACCGATAGCCGCCATCTGACGCCGGACTGGACTCCAGGCGAGATCATCGTCGAACGCTATGAGGTGTTCGTCCCGTACTCGCTTTTGCCGGGAACCTACCCGCTGACGCTGGGCTATGCGGATATGACGAACGGCGTGCTGGAATTGCCGTTCACCGCGGGGGAAACCGCTTTCCCGTTGGCCGAAATCACCGTGCTGCCCGCTGCTAATGCCGACCGCCAGGTGCGCGTCCTGGAGAAATCGCTGACCAACATCGGCAACGACGTGGCGCTACGCGCTGCCCGCGCCCGGGCCGGCTGGTCGACCCGCAGTGGCATCTGGCAGGAGCCGCTGGCGCTCAAAGCCGGACAGCCGCTGCATTTGACCTTGACGTGGCGTGTTCTGGCGCGTCCGCGGACGAGCTACACGATCTTCATCCACTTGATTGACGCGAACGGCGCACTCTACTTTGGGCACGATTACACGCCGTTGGGAGGTGCTTTCCCCTCCTACTTGTGGTTCCCGAAGTGGCTGGAAGGCCAGCAAGTGATTGACCCTTACCGCCTGGTTATCCCGGCAGACGTACCGCCGGGCCAGTATTGGCTGGAGGTAGGGATGTACGAAATGGGCACCATCCGCCGCATCCCGCAGTTTGGCCTTGACGGGACGATGACGGGCGACCGCTTCATCCTCGGCCCGATTCTCATTCAGCCTTAACATTTGCACTCGGATTTCGTGGATTCTATGGACGCTGATTAAATCATCCGATAAGCAGCGTTTCGACTGGCGACTACAGACTACACGACTATACGACTACTGACTACACGACTACACGACTACTTGACTACCTGAGGAGGTTAACAATGACCGGACTTGTATTATGGGTGATTGCCTCGACGATCCTGTTGTTTGTGGGAATCTATTGGGTTTACACGCTGGAGAAGCGTCTTAAGACGATGGAAGAGCGGTATCAAAAAATCCTCGCGTTGGCCGAAGATACCGACCAGGCGACCATTGTGCAGGTGTTGACCCGCCTGGATGCGCAGGAAAAGCGTCTCGGCCAGGCGGAGAGTGTCCTGCGTCGCTTTGGGGAGATTCTACCCCATACGATTCAGGGGCACGGGATGGTACGCTACAGCGCCTTTGAGAACGTGGGGGGGGATCAAAGCTTTTCGCTGGCGCTGGTGGATGCGCGGGGCAACGGTGCCATGCTCAGTGGCCTGCACGCCCGTGATGACGCGCGAGTCTATGCCAAGCCCCTCACACAATGGCGTTCCTCGTATAGTCTGAGCGCCGAAGAACAGCAGGCGCTTGGCCGGGCGCGGCAAATGGTTGAAGGGACACCATCAAACGGCGAGCCGGCCCGTGCTGCGCGGGCTGACGGTGGGGCATCGGTAAGCGTGCCATCTGGCGCGGACCTGCGATAAAGTAGATGCTGTTTGACAAACCCGGTTGACAAACCGCCATCTCTGGTTATTATTGAGACAAGTGACGCTAGACTTTGGTTAGAAACTGGGAACCGCTCTGTGCGTTCCCTTTAGCGTGTTTCACAACCGTGAAATCTAATTAGGGTAAGGAGGAATCGATGTCGTGGTTAGGTGGTAAAGGAAAACCAAAAGAACCTGTGACACCAGTTGTTAAACCTACTACTACCGGGGGAGGACGTATGGCACAACCAGCAATCGAATCGACCATTGGAGCGAATACCCACATCAAGGGTGAAATTCAAGGGGACGGCGGTCTCCGCATCGACGGCATTGTCGAAGGTACCATCGAGATCACCGGAAACCTGGTGATTACCGAGAGCGCCAAAGTGCGCGCGGAAATCAAGGCTAACAACGTTTCTATTGCTGGTGCGGTGCAAGGGAACGTTTTTGCCAACCGGGTGGAGATTGCGGACACCGGCCGGGTGTGGGGCGATATGACCATCAAGTCATTGTTGATCAATGAGGGCGCGTATTTGCGCGGGCAGACGTTTATGTCACAAGACCTGCAACCGCCGAAGATCGAGCCACCCAAATCGACAAAATCAAGCAACCCTCTACCCCCGCCGCAAGCCGGCACCGTGGTCGATGTCATGCCAGAGGAAAAGACGGGCAAGTAGCGTGCTTTGCGCGTAAACCTGCTACTAAACACAACAGGGGCGTTTACCGCCCCTGTTCTTTTTTGTCCTCGCGCCGGTGGAGTTGTTGCAATGCTCCCCAGACGACGAACATTTCTCCGGCCAGATAGAGCAGACTCAAAGGCAGCAAGCTGGTGCGTTGCAACT
Source organism: Chloroflexota bacterium (assembly GCA_019873725.1). Taxonomy (GTDB): domain Bacteria; phylum Chloroflexota; class Anaerolineae; order B4-G1; family SLSP01; genus DSWT01. Next base: position 4,764 of record JAIOAS010000083.1, read on the forward strand.
TGTTGGCCAGGAGCAGCGCCACCAATGCATACACACTGATGAGGATTTCGCCCGGAAGCGCTCGGTCCAATTTGACGTGATACTGTGCAGCCCGCCAGTTCCCTTGCCGGCCCTGCAAGTCGAATTTCGGGGTGCGTACAAACTCGCCCCCCCAGTGTAACAGCCCGTCGAGGACACCGAGTGTGGTGTTCCAACTGATGCCGATCCCCAAAAGCATCAAGAACGGATAGGCCAGGATGCGGCGCGGCCAATCCCGATACAGCGTTATCTGTCCTATCACATAGAGCAATGGCGGCAGCATCGTCAATGTCCCCAAAGCTACCGCCAATGTCGGCAGGCGCGGGGAGTAGATGACCATCGGCACGACGAGGAGCACCAGCGCCAGGATCAGCGGCTGGGTGAAATACCCGCTCAAGTGCAGCAAGGCCATCGTTTTTTGTGCCAGATTCAGGCGCGGGGACGATACAATCGCCCTGCAAGACTTGCGCAAGACCTGGATGGAGCCTTTGGCCCAGCGGTACTGCTGCTGCCTGAACGCAGCCACCAGCGGTGGCAACTCCGCCGGCGCGACGACGTCGGGCAGGTAAAGGATTTTCCACCCGGCAAGCTGCGCGCGATAACTCAAGTCGAGGTCCTCGGCGATGGTGTCGTACTGCCAGCCGCCGGCTTCTTCGATAGCGCGTCGTCGCCACACACCGCCTGTGCCGTTGAAATTCATCAGCAGACCGGCGCGATTGCGCGCGATGTGTTCCACGGTGAAATGCGCGTCCAATGCCAGGGCCTGCGCGCGTGTGACCGGCGAGTATTCCGCATTCAGGTGTCCCCACCGGCCCTGCACCAGGCCCAACGTTGGATTCTGGATAAGGTGGGGCACCGTCCGTTGCAGAAAGTCCGGCATTGGCGCAAAGTCTGCATCGAAAATGGCGATGTACTCGCCACGCGCTTTCTGCAATCCTGCCGCCAGCGCGCCGGCTTTGTGTCCGGCGTGATGTTGCCGGTGTAGTAGCGTGATCGCGTACCCTTGTGCCTGTAGCCGTTCGACCTCGTCACGTGCCAGTGCCGTGGTGTCGTCGTCGGAATCGTCGAGCACTTGGATCTCCAGCCGGTCGCGCGGCCAATCGAAAGCCGCGACCGCTGCGAGGATTCGCTTGACCACGTAACGCTCGTTACGTAACGGAATCTGCACCGTCACCATTGGCAGATCGGCTCTGGGAATCGCGGGCGTTGCCGGCGGCCGGGCACGGCAGTGCCACAGATACAGCGTGATCAGAATCACGATATGCACAGCGTACAACGCCAGCCCGATCAAAACAGCCGTGTACAAGTATCCCACAATCTGCGGTATCATATACAAACCTCCTTCAAGAATAGTCACATAGTCGTTAGTCTTATAGTCGGAACACCATTTTCGTGCTGTATGGTGTGCAGCAGCACCATCGCCGCCTCACACTATGGTTTTTTATTATACCACCGGGCAACGCTTGACAGCTATTTCAAAGGGACGAAAATAGATTCGTACCGCCACAAAGTTTGTGTAGTCAATTTACTTACGCTTGTCACTGATGTTGTGTGCGAAATACACCTTGACTTTGTTAAAAACGGGTGTAACACTGTTTTCCAGAATCGGTAAGCAGGAGCCAGACTGGATCGCCAGATCCAGACCAGAACGGGGATCTGACGATCCCCTTGGAGCATTTTTGGATCTACTGAGAATCGGTAAGCAGGAGCCAGACTACAATAGTGTTGGAGGAACGATGCAAGTCTTGGTAGAGTTTATGGGGGTTGCCCGCGTGGTCAGTGGAATAAAACAGGTGACACTCACCCTTGAGGAGGGCACGACCTTCCGTCAGATTGTGCGTTTATTAGGCCAAAAGTATCCCCGGTTAATTGGTGAGGTCATTCAGCCAGATGGCGAGACTTTTCAAGCGTCCAATATGCTCAACCTTAATGGTCGGCGCATGATCCAACCTGCGCAGATGGACGATGCGCCCCATGACGGCGACCGTTTGATTCTCATGTCAATATTAGCCGGTGGTTAATACATTACGCATTGTTGCTTCTTAATCCTTCGTTACATGCCTTTTGCCATTTTTAATCTCCAGGAGGTTGCTTATGTACGGTTACAGCGGCAAAATTCTGCACATTGATCTAACGACGCGCAAGAGTTGGACCGAAAAGAAGCCGGAAGAGTGGTACAAAATCTACATCGGTGGCGTTTCGATGGCGGCCCGACTGTTGTGGGAGAATATCAAGCCAGGGTGTGATCCACTTTCGCCGGACAACCCCATTTGCATCGCCAACGGGATGTTTGCCGGGACGCCAGTGCCGGTGGGCGGGAAATACGGGTTGGCCTCCAAGTCCCCGTTGACCGGCTTTATGGGCGACAGTCTTTCCGGTAGCTGGTTCCCCGTCGCGCTCAAACGCACCGGCTGGGACGGCATTGTGATTCACGGCGCCAGCGCGGAGTGGGTCAATGTGTTCATTGACGATGACCGGGTCATGTTCCGCGATGCGCGCAAATTGCTTGGCAAGGGTACGTTCGAGACCGAAGAGGCCATCCGTGAGGAATTGCTGGATGACCAGGTGCGCTCCGCAACCATCGGCCCCGCCGGCGAGAAGTTGGTGCGGTTTGCCAATGTCACCAACGATGGCCGCCAGGCTGGACGCACGGGGCATGGGGCGGTGTGGGGCTCGAAGAAGCTCAAGGCTGTTTCCGTGCGCGGCACAAAAGGCGTCGTTGTTGCCGACCCGGATACATTGATGAAGCTGTCGTTTGACATCACACAGCAGGCGCAGGGGCCGTACACGGTCAAATACCGTATGTTGGGCACGGCGACCAATGTGCTGAATATGAACAAGCTGGGCTTGCTGCCCACGCGCAACTACCAGCAGGGCACTTTCGAGATGGCCGAGCAGGTCAGTGGCGAGTATCTCGAAGAGCATTTCAAAGTCAAGAAGATTGCGTGTGCGCAATGTCCCATCGCCTGCGAGCAGGTCTCGGCCGCTAAGCAAGGGATGTACGCCGGCGCCATGACGGGCATCGAGTACGAATGTCTCTACGCTAACGGCCCGAACCTGGGCATTGGCGACTTGAACGCGGTCATCAAGCTCATCGATATCGCCGACCGGGGTGGGGTGGATGCGATGAGCCAGGGCGTGACCATCTCCTGGGCAATGGAATCCTTCGAGCGTGGCGTGTTCAAGAAGGAAGATTTCAAATCTGCCAAATATCCCGATGGTTTCGAACCGAACTTTGGCAATGCTGAGGCTGCTGTTGCGTTGGCCGAAATGATCCGCGACCGTGAAGGCATTGGGGATTTGTTGGCCGAGGGGACGCGCATCGCCAGTCAACGTGTGGACGCAGAACGCGGGACAGAATCCTACAAATGGGCCATGCATATCAAGGGCCTGGAATGTCCCGGCTATGACGCGCGTGGCCTCAAGACCTTCTCCGTGGGATTGGCGGTGGGCACCCGTGGCGGCTGCCACAACCGCACGGCCGCTTATGATCCGGACATCCAGGGCGAGGTGAATCGCTTCACGATTGACGAGACTCGGGGCAGAGTGGCTGCCGCGTCTGAGGAATATGCTGCCGTTTATGACACTTTGCCGCTGTGTAAATTCATCCGCCGCTGCTTCACCGGCAAGGCCGACCGTGCCGGCGCCTGGCCGACGATTGCCAAGCTCATCAACGCTACCACCGGCTGGAATTTCGGTTATGATGATGTAGACCTGATCGGCGTGCGCGCACATACGATCAAGAAAGCGTTCAACATCCGTGAGGGCTGGACCCGCGCCGATGATTACCTGCCCTATCGCTGGCATCACGATCCTATGAAAGAAGGCGCTTCTGCCGGACACGTCGTCACCGAGGAGGAGCTGGAATACCTCAAAGACCTTTATTATGAGGCTAAAGGGTGGACCAAAGAGGGGCTGATCCCCAAAGCGAAGCTCATCGAATTGGGGATGCCGGACGTGGCGGAGGCCATCGGCGTGTAAAGCGGCAAGATGCAGGAAGCAAGAACCTGCCTCTTGCATCCCTGCATCCCGCCTTTTGTCTCTTGCGTCTTGTATCTTGATTCTTTACAGGAGTGAACACTATGGTAACTTCAACATCCAGATATGCCTATATCGCCTGTGACGCGACAAAGTGCATCGGCTGCCAGTTGTGCGAGTACATCTGTTCCTACACCAAGACCGGCGAGTATAACACCTATCGTAGCCGCATCCGCACCGTGCGGGTGGATGAAATCCTCATTACGGCGGTAGCCTGTCGCACGTGTGAGGACGCACCTTGTGTCATCGCCTGCACCCGCGATGCGCTGACGCAGGACCCGGAGACAGGCATCATCAGTGTGAACGCCGAACGCTGCGACGGCTGCGCCTGGTGCATCGAGGCGTGCGACTTCGGCGCGATTTCGATCAACCCCGCGACCAAGATGGCCGAAATCTGCGACCAATGCCAGGACAAAGAAGACGGCCCGCAATGCGTGATCTGGTGCCCGAAAGATGCGCTCGAACTGACGACGCCCGATCAACGCGCGCAGAAAGCGCGGCACAAACTCATTCACGAAGAGGTGCATGGGCCGCGATAAAGTGAATGGGTGATGCTACCCGATATGCGTTTCGAGGGCGATGTTTTGTATATTACATTGAGCGAAAAGTCCAAGATTTGCCTTCCGCCAGGCAAAACGCCGTGGTTATCATGGTTAGCGCGAGCGACGCCCGAACAACGTGCCCATTGGTCTTGCGAGTATTTGAAATTTCCAAGCGAGTGGATATGCCAAGCGTCAGCCATTTCTTAGGCATTGCAATTTACATGTATTTCAACGATCATCTTCCGCCTCATTTTCATGCAGAATATGGTGGTGATGAAGCATTATATGAGATCAGAACGCTGCTGGTTTATGAAGGCAAATTACCGGGTCGCGTTCATAATTTGGTGATAGAGTGGGCTGATCTGCATCGTGATGAATTGATGGACAATTGGGAGCGCGCGCGAGGTGGACAAGAGCTAGTAGCGATTGCGCCATTGGTGTAAGGAGTAGTTGTATGTCAAGACTTATTCGTGTTCGGTCTGTAGAAGTGTTGGGTGGCTTTGAGGTGCGTTTGGGGTTCACGGACGGGACGCAGCGAGTCATTGATTTGACGCCATTTCTGCATGGCCCTATCTTTGAACCTATTCGAGCTGACCCGAATATGTTTGCGGCTGTTTCTGTAGATAAACGGATGGGGACGATTGTATGGCCCAATGGGGCTGATATAGACCCGGATGTATTGTATTATGGACGGACGCCGGCCTGGATGGAGGAAGAATATACAAGGGATGAACTCGATCCTGTATGGCACCATTCTGCTGCCTTGGCCGTGGGTGGTTGAGCGATTGACTTGTATCACAACTTTGATCTGAGGAGTTTTCATGGTTGATAACGACAACAACGAAGAACTACGCATCGGCGTCTACATCTGTCACTGCGGATCGAACATCGCCAGCACGGTGACGGTGCCTGACGTGGTGGAGTACGCGGCGACGTTGCCCAATGTGGTGGTGGCGAAGGAACACAAGTATATGTGCTCCGATCCCGGGCAAAGTATGATCAAGCAGGACATTCGGAAGTACAAGCTCAATCGCCTGGTGGTGGGTGCGTGTACGGTCTCGATGCACGAGCCGACCTTCCGCGCGGTGCTTGCCGACGAGGGCGTCAACCCCTTTTTCTTCGAGATGGCGAATATCCGCGAACATTCTTCGTGGGTGCATACGCACGAGAAGGAGGCGGCGACCCTTAAGGCGAAGGAGATTGTCTCATCGGCGGTGGCGAAAGTGAGCTTCAGCCGTCCCCTGGAGATGTTTGAAGTGCCGGTGACGCGCCGTGCTTTGGTCATCGGAGGCGGCATCGCCGGCATCAGCGCGGCGCTCGATCTGGCCGATATGCGCATCCCCACCTACCTGGTGGACAAATCACCGTCTATCGGCGGGCGGATGGCGCAACTGGACAAGACTTTCCCCACGATGGACTGTTCGATCTGCATCGAAGCGCCCAAGATGGTGGATGTGGGCAAGAGCAAGTACATCGAATTGCTGACATATTCGGAGATCAAGGAAGTCGAGGGCTACATCGGCAACTTCAAGGTGAAGGTGGAACGCAAGCCGCGCTACGTGCTTGAAGATCGTTGCACCGGTTGTGGCCTGTGCGCCGACGTCTGCCCGATTTCCGTGCCCAATTTTGAGTTTGAAGAAGGGTTGGGCCCGCGCAAGGCCATCTATGTGCCGCTGGTCCAGGCCGTCCCGGCGATTTACACGATTGACCGGGATGCCTGCATTGAGTGCTTCAAGTGCGTCGAAGCGTGCGGCGCGTTGCAGGCCATCAGTTTCTACGAGGAGCCGAAGATCGAGACGTTGGATGTGGGCGCCATCATCGTGGCGACGGGGTTAGATATGTGGGATCCGGCCCCTATCGAGGAATACGGTTTTGGCGTTTACGACAACGTGGCGACGATGATGGAGATCGAGCGTCTGCACTGCGCTGGCGGCCCGACGGTGGGCAATTTCGTTCGGCCTTCCGACGGTAAAACACCCCGGACATTGGGTCTGATTCAGTGTGTCGGCTCGCGCGACAAGCGTTACAACGAATACTGTTCTGGCTTCTGCTGCATGTACACCATCAAGAACGCGCTGCTGCTCAAGTGGCTCTACCCGGAAATGGATATCACTATCTTCCGCATCGACATCCGCACGCCGGGTAAGACCTACGAGGAATTCTACGAACGTGCGCGGCAGGCGGGTATCCATTTCGTGCAGGGCCGTCCCGCCGAAATCCGTGAGGACCCGGTGACGAAAAATCTCATCGTGCATGTGCACAACGCTGCGTTGGATCGCCAGATGGCCTACGAATTCGAGATGGTGGGGCTGGCCACGGCGGCGATTCCCTCGGCAGGCGTCGATGAACTGGCGCGCGCGCTGACCGTCCCGCTGGACACGACCGGTTGGTTCCTGGAATCGCACCCCAAGCTCAAGCCGATCGATTCTTCCACTGAAGGCATCTATCTGGCCGGCTCTGCGCAGGGACCGAAGGACATCCCCCAGAGCGTGGCGCAGGGCAGCGCCGCCGCCGGGCGCGCTGCGCGCGTGCTCAACGCCGGAAAGTGGCAGATTGACCCTATCGTCGCCTACGTAGACCCGACGCGCTGCCTCAATGCGAATCCTAAGAGCAAGTGTACGATGTGCGCGCAGGCGTGTCCTTACGGCGCGGTCATCAATCAACCGGGTACGGGAAATCCGAGCCAGATCATCCCGGCGAAATGTCACGGCTGTGGAACGTGCGTGGCAGAATGTCCCGCCAATGCCATTACCCAGTGGCACTTCACCGATGGGCAAATCCTGGCGCAGGTGCATGCGCTGCTCGCCGAGAAGCCGGAGGAGAAAGTATTGGCGTTCACCTGTCGCTGGTGCAGCGGCCTGGGCGCCGATAACGCCGGCGTGAGTCACTTCCAGTACCCGGCCAACACGCGCAACATTATGGTGATGTGCTCCGGGCGTGTGGACCCGGACTTCGTGCTGGAAGCGTTCAAGCTGGGTGCCGGCGCTGTGTTGGTGTCGGGCTGCCATGTGCAGGATTGTCATTACATCACCGGGCGACAGAAGGCTGACGCGCGTATGGAAAAGCTAATGACGCAACTGGAGCGCATGGGCATCACGCCGGGCCGTTTTCGCACTGCCGAGGTCTCTGCCACCGAGGGCGCCAAATGGGCGCGCATTATGACCGAGATGGGCGAGATGGTCATGGAAATGGGGCCGGAAGCGATCAAAGCGGAGAACGAGAAATTACGCCCTCATCTCGAACGTCAACTCAAGCGTGTCCGCGAGGGTCTGGATGTCTCGCGCGTGTTGGACATCTTCGAGGCGCGCTTGCAGGGCGTGAAGACGGAGATTCAACAGGCGTATGAAAGGGAAAAACTATGACCTCTGAATTACATCCTTTTCTCGCTGAAGTCATGACCGTCCGCGGCGGCAAGGACGTGTTGGAATGTTATCAGTGCGGCACGTGTTCCGCTTCTTGCCCCGCGTTGCAGGATATGGTTCACGGGCCGCGGCGCCTGATGTATATGATCCAGAACGGCATGGAGAAAGAAGTGCTCTCCAGCCCCGACATCTGGCGCTGTGTCTCGTGTTATTCTTGTATGAACCGCTGCCCGCGCGGGATCGAGATCACGGTGTTGTTCTCCGAACTGCGTCGCCTGGCCCTCCAAAAGGGCTACGTGAAAGACGCGGAAGCGCAGTTCGGCCAGGCCTTCACCGTGACGCTGGCACAACACGGGCGAATGTTTGAGCCGGAACTGTTGATGCGTTATTATCTGCGTACCTGGGATGTCAAGGGCATGCTGGGGATGATTGGCCCCGGTCTGAAGATGATGCTGAAACGGAAAGTGACCTTCCAGCCGAAGAATATCGCTGCCTCTCAGGAGTTACGGGATGCCGGCGTCGTTCCGCCAATTGGGACCTTTTACCGCAGCAAATTCCGCAACCGTGTTGTTTCAACGATGGTTGCGGTGTTGGGATTTTTCGCCGGTATCGGCAGATTCTTCTCCGGTGACAAGAAGGAGGCGCTCCATGGGTAAAGCCTACGCTTACTATCCCGGCTGTAGCCTGGACTCCACCGCCAAAGAGTACGATATGTCCGTGCGCGCCGTCTTTGCCAAACTGGACATCGAACTGCACGAACTGGACGAATGGACCTGCTGTGGCGCGACCCATTCCGCTATCTACAACGCCGACTCGCGTTTCTTGCTCTCGCTGCGCAACCTGGCATTGGCGGAGATGCAAGGCTACGACACCGTCGTCGCGCCGTGCAGCGCCTGTTACAAGAACCTGCGGCGCGCGGCCAAACTTGCCGAAGCCGATAAGACCATCTGCACCCGTGTGAACGACGAGATGGAAGAGAAGTTCAGTTGTTCCGGCAAAGTCGAAGTCTTGCATCCGCTGTATCTCATCCTGCGCGATTACGGTCTGGATACGCTGAAAAAGCGCGTGGTGCGCCCGTTGACCGGTTTCAAAATCGCCAGCTACTACGGTTGTATGCTCACCCGCCCGCTGGATGCGTTTGATAGCGCGGAACGTCCGACGGGGTTGGATCGCCTGGTGCGCGCGTTGGGTGCCGAACCGGTGGACTACGATTACAAGGCCAAGTGCTGCGGCGGTGCGCTTGCGCTTTCGCATAGCGATACAACCGCACGCATGGCGGGCAACATTTTAGCGTCGGCCAAAGCGCGCGGTGCGGAAGCGGTCACGTTGGCATGTCCGATGTGCCATATGGCGCTTGACCTGTATCAATCGAAGGCCGAGAAAATCGTGCAGCATGACCTGGACCTGCCGGTGCTCTTCTTCACACAGTTGATGGGCCTGGCGCTCGGCCTCGAACCGGCGCAGTTGGGCTTACAGCGGCATATCGTCCCAACGGCAGGCATGGTGGCGCGTGTGGGGGTGTGATTGCGATACCAAATCGAGTTCGCCGAATCTATTCGCGAGCATTTTCGAAGTCTGAAGCCCTCTCAGCGAGCATTGGTACTTGAGACCATTGAAAAACAGTTGGGAGATGAACCGCTCGTTGAAACTCGAAATAGGAAACCCTTGCGTCCTAATCCACTTGCGCCGTGGGAACTTAGAATCGGCGAGCTGCGCGTTTTTTATGATGTCGTATTTAGTGAGGTCTCTACAGTGCAAATTTTAGCGGTTGGCATTAAGCGACGCAATAAGTTGTTGATTGCGGGGAAGGAAGTGAGTCTGTGAAAACATTAGCAATAGAAACAGCAACGCAACCTTTGCATATTTATATGCAAGGATTGGACGACGATATGCTTATTCTGACTTCGAATGATAAGCCGACTTATGTGGTGATTCCTATCAAAAATGTGGATAAGGAATCTCTGGCGTTAAGTACCAACCCGGAATTTCGACAGATCATTGAAAGGTCCAGAAAAGAAATACGGTGTGGACAGAAGTTGTCACTGGATGAAATGAAGCAGGAAGTTGTCGCAATGAGGGATATGTAGGTCACTGCACGAAGGAGACAGAGCGTGAAACGTGGAACAACCTTGAAACATCGCACTGAGACTTCGCTCACTCTGGAGCGGAAAATGGTCACGCACCATGACGTGCTGACCTGGGACCTGGAACGTTGCGTGGGCTGCCAGATCGGGCCTCGTGTGTGTCCGAAAGAGGCCATCAGCCACATTGACGGCGTGATTGAAAACGGGCGCATGGTGACGAAGTTGCTGGTCGACGTCGATCCCGACAAGTGCGTCTTCTGCGGGATGTGTGTGGAGATGTGCCCGATGCGGGCGATTACGCTGACGCTGAACGGTGAGCCGTACAATCCCGTGATCGAACACGAAGCGTTCCCCAAGCTGCTGAAATCAACGAAATTCAACAAGGATGCGTTCGACTTTAGTCTGAAGGATTTTGTCATCGAGAACTGCTCCGCGAACGTCATCAGCTACGATGCGGAGTACAAAATGATGCGCGTGGATCAGGAGCACTGCATCCGCTGCCGCCAATGTGAGGTCGCCAGCAACGGCGCTTTTGAGGTACAGCAGCCCTGGCAGGGCACGGTGCTGCTGCGCCGTGAACTGTGCGTCGAAGGTTGTTTCGCCTGCGCCGATGTCTGTCCGACGCGTGCGCTGCACATCGATGAGAACGGCCAACTGGTGCATGCGGACTACTATTGCATCAAGTGTGGCGCATGTATGCAAATCTGTCCAATTCAAGCGGAGTGGGAGGAGTACGATGTGCACTTCGAGTCCCAGGGCGTCATCTACACGCGCACCCATCGCCGGATGACGAACGCCGACAAATTGCCGGTACTCGTCGAACGCTGGCGTGTGCGTCACACGCCCATCCAAAGCGCCGCGTGGCTCGAAGCGCTGGCCAGGCTCGCCGATGACAAAGCCAGCCAGGTCGAAATCGACCGCAAGCGTGCAGTACACCGCCGGGATTTGATCCTCGCGCTCAAAGGCGGTAAGTCGCGCTTGAAGGATCACGAGTAATCCTGTAGTTGATCTTTGCCGCGCCCCGCGCATACCGTCGTGGGGCGCGGCATATTGCTATACTCAGTAGATCTAAAAATGCTCCGAGGGGATTGTCAGATTGCCGTTCTGGTCTGGAGCTGGCGATCCGGCCCAAGCAAAATTGACTCTACTGCAAAAAGCGAAATTCACCACCGAGGCACGGAGAACACAGAGGATAGAATGCAACTTTGCCAACTGAGAGCTGCTGTACCGGGTGTGCTTGAGTTTGCAGGTGATGATACGTCGATTGCGGGTATCACCGACGATTCCAGAAAAGTGCAACCGGGTTTTCTGTTCGTCGCGGTGCGGGGTGTGGCGGTGGATGGTCACCGCTTTATCCCGGCGGCTCTGGCGGCTGGTGCGACTGCCGTTGTGGGGGAAGAACCGGTGGCAATCCTGAATCTGCCGGCTGGATTCCCCTACCTGCGCGTGGCTGAAGCGCGTCGGGCGCTGGGCTGGCTGCACGCGGCCTGGCACGCTTTCCCCTCGCGCCGCCTGGTGCTGACCGGCATCACCGGCACCGACGGCAAAACGACGACGACGAACCTCCTCTATGCGATATTGCGCGCCGCCGGCTGCGAAACAGGGATGATCAGTACCGTCAATGCGCGGATTGGCGCCTTGAACCTGGATACCGGCCTGCATACCACCACACCACATCCCGCCGATGTGCAACGTTATCTGGCGGACATGGTTGCCGCCGGTGCCACGCACGCCGTGCTGGAAACGACGTCGGAAGGGCTGGCGCAACAGCGACTCGCCGGCTGTGACTTCGACGTGGCGGTCATCACCAACATCACCCATGAGCACGTGACCGCCCATGGCTCGTGGGAAGCCTACCGTGAGGCGAAGGCCACGCTCTTTCGCGGGTTGGCGTCGGCGGCGCGCAAACCCAACATCCCGAAAGTTGCCATACTCAACCGCGACGACCCCCGTTCATTTGACTACCTGCGCGCGATTCCTGTGGAACGGCAAATCGTCTACGGCATCGAGGCGGCAGACGCCGATGTGACAGCAACGGACATCGTTTATACCCCCCAGGGGATTCGCGCGACGTTGCGCAGCCCCTGGGGATCGGCCGAGATTCTCTCGCCGTTGGTGGGGGCGTTCAACGTGAGCAACATCCTGGCGGCAGCTTCGGCGGCGCTGGCACTTGGGATGCCGCTTGATGCCGTCGTCGAAGGTGTCGCGGCGGTGCAGGGTGTGCCGGGCCGTATGGAGCGCATCGACGAAGGCCAGCCATTCACCGCGATTGTGGACTTCGCGCACACGCCGAACGCGCTGCGTGTGGCGTTGCTGGCGGCGCGGCAGTGGGTGGCCGGGCAGGGCCGCGTCATCGTCGTTTTTGGTTCCGCCGGCCTGCGCGACCGCGAGAAGCGCCGCATGATGGGCGAGGTTGCGGGTGAATTAGCCGACCTGATTGTGCTGACCGCCGAAGACCCACGCACTGAACCCCTCGATGCTATTCTTGCGGAAATGGCTGCCGGTGTAATGCGCTATCCGCGTGTGGAAGGCGTGGACTTCTGGCGTGTGCCGGATCGCGGCGCGGCGCTGTTGCACGCCGTCAGACTGGCGCAACCGGGGGACCTTGTCCTGGCGTGCGGTAAAGGCCATGAACAGAGCATGTGCTTCGGGACGGTTGAATATCCCTGGGACGACCGGGAGGCGCTGCGTCGTGCGCTCCACGGCGAGACGTTGGACACGTTGCCGACTCACGTGAAACGTGAAACGTAATATACGGGTGGTGTGAAATATACCAAACGCACGCTGAAAATTCACCACAGAGACACGGAGAACACAGAGAAACCCGTATAAAAATCCTCCGTGCCCTCTGTGTCTCCGTGGTGAAATGGAAAATTTACTGCACGGTTAGTATAGATTCACGCTCGCTGTGGGGCTTGACGAAATGCTGGGCATGGCTACAGTAAGTAGCAACTTTAGCCCATAGCCCAGGAGGTAGTATATGACAGCACATCCGAATCAGTCCCAGATCGAGTTGACCATTGATATGGAAACCTTGTTCACGGTGATCTTTGTGATAGTGGATGACTGGTATCAGGCGCGTGGTCAGCAGTATTTGCAAGGGAAAACCGGGAGCAAGCCAGAGTTTAGCGATAGTGAGATGCTGACGTTGATGCTGGCGATGGATATCTTGAGTTATAGCAGCGAACGGCGCTTCTACAAGTTCATCAAGGCGAACTATCGGTATCTGTTTCCACGTTTGATTGACCGCAGCCAGTTCAATCGGCGGGCACGGGGCTTGCGGTGGTTGATCGAGAAACTGCGGCAACACTGGTTGGAAGAACTGGGCGTGACCCTGGCCACCCAATTCTTGCTGGATACCAAGCCGGTGCCCGTGCTGAGCTACAAACGCGGCAAACAGCACAGTGATTTTGCCGGGGTAGCCGCCTATGGCGTGTGCGCTAGCCGCAACCTGAAGTATTTCGGCTTCAAGCTGGTCATCTTGACCACCTTGGACGGTATACCAGTGGTCTATGAATTGGTGCCCGCCAATACCGATGAACGGGCGGCCGCCGAGGAAGTGCTGGACTGGGTGTACAACTGTGACATCTTTGGGGATAAGGGCTTCATTAGTGAGGATTGGCAGTTGGAACAGCACGACCAGCATGGCAACCGCATCTGGACCGCCAAGCGCATCAATCAAGCCCAGCAGAACTCCCCGGACTTTGACCGTTGGCTGAATAGTATCCGCGAGCGGGTCGAAGGCGCCTTCAACGAACTGCAAAACGTTCGCCGCAACCTGGAACGCCTCTTGGCCCAAACCTGTGAGGGGCTCTATACACGCGTGACGGTCAAAATGGCCAATCATACCCTGAAAGTCCTCTTGCGCCGTGACTATAACATTGACAATAGCGTTGTTCCTTTTTAAGGGTGTGGTAGACTACCGCAATCAATACAGAAGTTAGGAGTCTACCGATGACGATCAGTGTAATAGACATTCGTGATGACCGTTCCA
>JAIOAS010000084.1 GCA_019873725.1 Chloroflexota bacterium
ACCATTCCGTGCTAAATACACCCACTGCTTGCTCATACTTCTTTTTCCTCCACGACTTGATTAAACATAACTGCGTTATTATACCTGAAAGTGCGACAAAAACAAGAAAAGAAGCTAACAAAGTGGCAGATTGCGCTGAAGCTTTTTACAATTCGCGTTACGGCTTTGGTTGACTTGCCACCACCCGCCGTTGCAACACGTACCAATCGGCGATGGTGCGGAAACGGTCGCCGGTGCGCATCAGCGGCCCTATCTGATCGCCGTTGACGCGGACGTCAATCGCATACGTGTAAACCGGGACGTACAGCGGAAACGCCGGCACTTCGGTCATAAACAACTGCTGAAATTCCCGATACAGGGCCAGCCGCGCTTCGGGGTTGACCGTGATGCGGGCTTGCTCGATCACTTCGCTGATGCGCCGATTCTGGAACCCGGTGTAGTTCTGCCCCTGCCCCGGCAACGCCTGCGTTTCATGCCACAGAGGATAGGGATCGGGGTCGCCGGGCAGGATCAAGTGAACCAAAGCCGCTTCGTAACTCCGCGACTCTAACAAGCCACTGAGCGCCAACGCGGGCACCGCCTGCACCGTCGCCGAAATCCCAATGCGCGACCACTGCTTGACGATTTCGCGCGCCACGGCCAAATCCTGCTCGTCGTTCGATGCAATCAACGAGAAGTTGAGGGGAACGCCGGCGGCGTTGCGCAATGGATCAGCAGTGGTAGCGCGCCGCCAGCCGGCCTGTTCCAACAGACTGAGCGCCTGCTGTGGATTGTAAGTGTAAGCCGGGACACCCGCGGCATTGTAGGCCCAGGTGCCGGGCAGCAATGGCGTTTGGGGGATAATGGCCTGACCCATCAAGACGGCGTCCACAATAGCCTGACGGTCAAGGGCATAGAACAAGGCCTGGCGCACCGGCGTGCTGTTGAACAGCAATGTGTCTGTCACCAGTTCGTTGAAATACAACATCACCATTTCGGAGGTCTGCGCGGAGTGCAGCTTCAGGTTCTCATCGGCAAAGGCCTGTGGCAGAATATCCGCGGTGATACGCGCTACGCCTTCCACGATACCATCTTGATAGGCTTCGAAAGCCGCCCGCGCCGTCGGATAGAAACGCAGGATGATGTTCTCCAGATATGGCTCCGGACCGTAATAACGCGGGAAGCGTTTGAGCGTCACCATCGTGATCTGCCCCTGGTCGGTTTGTACTTCGGTAAGCCGGAAAGGCCCGGTACCGATAGGTTCACGATTGAACTCCAGGTTGAGCAAATCGGCAGCGCGGATGCCTTTCAGCCGATGCAGCGGGAGCAACCCGAACGTCGTGTAATCCAGGAACGGCGCATACGGTTCTTGCAGAACAAACTGTACGGTATAATCGTCTAACCTGGTGGCTTGGACTGACCGCCACAATGCGCCGATGTCTGGCGGGCCAGGATAGTCGGGGTCTTGCAGCAGATTCACGGTAAACAGCACATCATCGGCAGTGAAGTAGAAGCCATCATGCCAGAGGACGTTGGAGTTTAGACGGAAGGTATAGGTGATTCCACTTGGGTCGATATCCCATCCGGTTGCCAGGTCTGGTTCCACCGCGCCCGACATCCCGATGCGCGTCAGACCGCTGAATACCAGGGCCACCACATCGCTGTCGGCATCGTTGTAGAAACTGAGCAGGGGATTGAGAGACTGGGGATAGCCCCCCACACTCTCGATGTACGTACCACCGTTTGCCGGGCGGAATTCGGTGGTGTACGTGGTCGCCATGTAAAAAAGGATCATGCCGGCGAGCACAAAGCCCACCGCGACCAGAAACATTTGCCAGCCAATTCGACGGAACATAACATCAGCCGCAAGACACAGAAAAAGGACGAAGAAGGAAGAGGGGAATTACTTCCCTGGGGACTACTCCCCTTACACTCCCCGGCCTCGTCCTTTCAGCGAGAATGAGACGTTACCCGACCAGTAAAACGTTGATTACTGCGACCAGGAAAAACAAAACCGAGAATCCTACGGTTAAGCGGAACAACAAGAGTTCAGGGCCACGCCGCTGGCGAATCAGATTGGTCTGCGAGCCGCCGAAGACGCCCCCCATCCCACTGCTGCGCACCTCAAAAAGCACCAGGACGATGAGCACAATCCCCAACAGGATTTGTATGATATTCAAATAAGTCTGCATTCGTGATCTCCCTCCAGGTTCAGGTAGGCGGATTATAACACGCTACCCCAAAATGACAATGCACAGGAGGCAGGAGGCAGGAGGCAAGAAGCAAGAAGCAGGAGGCCAGAGGCAGGTTGATCTCCTGGCACGTCCGAATGTCGCTTGTCATGCAACGCGCGCATAAAACAGAGGCAGAGGCGCGACCGGTTCGGGCGCGAAGGTCAACGCGCGCAAGGCGCGCCGCACGGCTTCGTCCCGCTTGATGGCGTCGGTGGCATGAATGGTGAAAAGCGGCGCACCGGCTTCGATCTTGTCGCCCACTTTGCAGTGCATCACAATGCCCACCCGATGATCGATGACGTCACCCTTTTTCTCACGGCCCCCACCCAGTCCCACAACAACCAGGCCGATTTCGTCAGCGCGCACTTCGGCCAGATAGCCAGCCTGCGATGCCGACACGGTCTCGATAAGCGGCGCCCGCGGGAAGCGCGCCGGCTCATCCACGTACCGCACATCTCCGCCCTGGGCGATGATCAACTGGCGGAATTTCTCCCAGGCCTGTCCAGAAGCGATGGTTTCTTTCACCTGTGTTACCGCCGCTTCGAGCGTGTCGGCTTTCCCACCCAGGCAGAGCATCTCAGCAGCAACCATAACGCAATGTTCGTAGAAATCCTGCGGGCCGCGGCCATGCAGGACGTCGATGGCTTCGCACACTTCCAGGCTGTTACCGACTGCGTAGCCAAGGGGCTGGTTCATATCCGAGATCAGCGCCGTCACTTTGCGGCCAAGCGTTGCTCCGATGCGCACCATGCCTTCGGCCAGCGCCCGCGCCGAATCCAGGGTTTTCATAAACGCCCCACTGCCCATCTTGACGTCCAGCAGGATCGCATCGGCGCCACCGGCGATTTTCTTGCTCATAATCGAACTTGTGATCAACGGCATGCTGGGCACAGTGCCGGTCACATCGCGCAGGGCATAGAGTTTGCCATCCGCGGGTGCCAGGTTAGCCGATTGCCCGGTGAGCACGATACCGATGCGCGCCAATTGCGCCTTGAACTCGGCCACACTCAAATCGGCACGATAGCCGGGCACGGATTCCAGCTTATCCAACGTTCCGCCGGAGAATCCCAGCCCGCGCCCCGACATCTTCCCCACCGGCAAACCGCGCGCCGCGACGACCGGAATCACCACCAGACTCACTTTGTCGCCGACACCGCCGGTCGAGTGTTTATCGATGACGAAGGGCGCGACATCCTTCAAGTCCAACACTTCGCCGGAATAGGCCATCGCCAACGTCAGATCGCCGGTTTCACGGTCATCCATCCCCCGCAGCGTGATCGCCATCAACAGGGCCGATGCCTGGTAATCCGGGATGGAGCCATTCGTATACCCCTGGATGAAATAGTTGATTTCCTCCGTCGTCAACGTTCCGCCATCACGTTTCTTCTCGATCAGTTCTACCATGCGCATACATCACTCTCCGTTGTTCAAACAGGTGCAACGCACTGAAATCCCTATCTGTGCGTTGCACCCTGTCATCTGGGCTGCAGTCCAATAAAGTGCGAGCGGTTAGTCCGCCACGTAGAAAGCCACCCCGATGGTGCCGGGGCCAGCATGGGTGCCGACCACAGGGGTCAGCAGTGTACAATACATAACCTCCGGGGCGAAAAGTTCCTTGATCCATCCCTGCATCAAGTTGGCGTCCTCCTCTGCCTGGGCGTGAATCACGGCTACCGCCGCCAAAGGCCGTCCATTGGCGCGCTCCTTAAGGATCTCCACCACTCGCTGCAAGGACTTGCGGCGCATGCGCACTTTCTCCAAGGGCATCACCTTGCCATCTTCGATGTGCAAAACCGGCTTGAGATTGAGCGCCGTGCCCAACAGACGTGCCGCCCCACCGATACGTCCACCACGGTGCAGGTATTCCAACGTATCCACGGCAAAGACGATTTGCATATTGTCACGAACGTGCTGCACCCGTTCGATGGCGACCTCAAGCGGCTGGCCCTCGCGCGCCGCGCGCGCCGCTACCAGGACTTGCATCCCCAATCCCATCGACACCGAACGAGAATCGATCAATTCAATATGCAGATCCGGCATTTCAGCCTTCGCCTGTATCGCCGAGGCCAACGTCCCGCTCAACTCCGCGGAGATGAAAATCCCCAGAATGTGCGTCGTTTCATATTTCTCCGCCACGCTGCGGAAGAACTCGATAAATGCTCCGGGTGAAGGTTGTGATGTCGTCGGGAACGTTTGACGTTCTTGAAGCCATTTGTAGAACGTCGGCGCATCCAAATCGATGCCATCGAGATACGTTTCCTCGCCCCAATGGACGGTCAGGGGAATTATGGGAATATCGTACTCAGCGACTAACTCCGGTGGCAAATTCGCCGTACTGTCTGTCACAACAACAAAACGATTCATGGGTCTCTCCTTACGCATAAGAACTGAAGAATAAAAAAGCATAAGACTGCAGCCTAGTTGCATCCATACTATAGCGGACAAAGCCCAGATGACAAGGGACAACGTAAATAAATCCAGGGCTTTATCATTCTCGTCACAGTTCCCTATTTTTGCTTCGCGCGGATCGCCAGACCCGCGTCTTATGCGCTTAAAACGGGGAACTGGCGTTCCCCTCGGAGCAAGAATGATAAGACTCCCCTCGGAGCAAGAATGATAAGACTCCCCTCGGAGCAAGAATGATAAGACCCTGAATAAATCAACCTCTATTATACTAAATATATCAAATGTGGTACAATGAGCACAAAAATAGGGGTGCATTTCAGAATGGGGGCGACTTTTCTTAAATTGCACCGCAGAGCACGCAGTGTCCGCAGAGTTGCCAGAAATTTCTCTGCGTTCTCAGCGAACTCTGCGGTTAAATCAAACGCTTATCTGGCTTTCGCCCCCGAATTGAAATGCACCCCAAAAATAGAATTGACGCATGACTGGATAAGGAGTTCACATGCCCAGGATACTCGTTGCGGACGATGACAAAGTGATGCTTGGATTACTCAAGACATTGATGGAGATGGAAGGGAATGAAGTTGTAGCTGTCACCCGCCCTGAGGATATAGTGCCGGCTGCGCAGGCACAGAAACCGGCGCTGATTCTGATGGATTACCATCTGGCAGGGGGAGATTCGATCAGCGCGCTGCGCGTATTGAAGGGTGATGCGGCGCTGAAAGATATCCCGGTTCTCGTCACCTCCGGTATGGACCGCGCGCTTGAGTGCCAAAAAGCCGGCGCAGAGGGCTTCATCCTCAAACCTTTCCGTCCTAACGAACTCCTTGATCGTATCAGCGCCATGATCACCCCCATACAATAAAGGTCTGAAACACGATAATGGCTCGTAGAAGGCGAAAGAAGAAAACACAACCCAATGCACAATGGTACAAAATGGATCTGCACATCCACACCCCAGCATCAGCAGACCATCAACAAAAAAATGTCACCTGCCTTGAAATTTTGCAGGAGGCCGAACGACGCGACCTGGATATCGTCGCATTTACCGACCACAACACCGTGGCCGGCTACAAACAGATGCTCGAGGAAATCGATGACCTCGAACTACTCAAACGTCTGAACCGACTGAAGCCCGAAGAGGAAAAGAGACTTCAGGAATACCGCCGTTTGCAAGATAAGCTCCTCCTGCTCACCGGTTTCGAGTTTACCGCAACGTTTGGCTTCCACATCCTGGGCATTTTCCCGCCCGACACCTCCATACGCGAGCTGGAATTCCTGCTCTTGCAGATGAACGTTCCCGCCGACAAGCTGGATGACGGCGCCACCGAAGTCGGCGCTACCGTTGATGTCTTGACCGCATACCAGACGATTGCCGATGCCGGCGGGCTGGTCATTGCCGCGCACGCGAATTCATCGCACGGCGTCGCAATGCAGGGGATTCGCTTTGGCGGGCAGACGCGCATCGCGTTCACCCAGGATCCCAACCTGCATGCCTTGGAAGTCACCGATCTGGAAAAAGTCGGCAAGAAGACCACCGCACGCTTCTTCGATGGCTCCAAACCCGAATACCCGCGCCGGATGCGCTGCATCCAGGGGTCAGATGCCCACCGCTTAACGCGCGATCCCAATAACCCGCGCAATCCAGGCGTCGGCGACCGTGTCACCGAGATTCTGTTGGACGAACTCTCTTTCGCGGCGTTGTATGCCGTTCTGACAGGCGACGATTTCGCGCGCACGCGTCCCTACCGCGCCGAGGCCCATCCTTTCGATTACATTCAAGCCGCCCGTGCAGAAGGGCCAAACATCGTACAGGACTTTCACGAGCGCTATATCCGGCGCGGCGGATTCCTGGATGCCATCGTGGCCGACGTCTGCGCGTTCGCCAACACCAATGGCGGCACGCTCTACATCGGCGCTTCCACCGATGCGAATACGCCCCCCGTCGGCGTCGGCAACTCGCCAACGCGGGTGATCAACGCCCTTAAAACGGAAATCGAAACGCGCATCACCCCCACATTGCCGGTCAGCATCGACGTCCAGGAAACCCAGAACGTCAAGGTCGTGCGGATCGTTGTGCCGCGCGGTGAGCATCCCCCTTACGCGCTGGATGAGAGCCAGATCTTCATCCGTAGCGAAGCCGAAACGACGCCCGCCGTGCGCGACGAAATCGTGGAGTTGGTCAAGCTGGGACTGGGAGCCGGCGCGTCCACGCCGCCTCCTCCTGCCAATCCCCCCGAGGAAAAACAACTCCCGACAGACAGTCACCCCACCATCGACCCACCACGCACCGGTGTGGAAATTGCCGCCGTAGAAACCCGGAACAACGTGCGCTACTACACCATGCGCGACCTGCGCAACGGCAGCCTGGTCAGCAATGTGACCCGCAACTCGGCCCGTCGCCTCTGGCGCTACGCCATCGATGAGGCAGAAAATAACCCGGTCAAACCAAGTCAGGTGCGGTGGATGGGCAACATCGGGATCTGGAAGCAGCGGGAGTACAACACACAGATGCGCTACGATCTGGTGGAAAAGGTCGATGACGAACAACACGTCTACTACGGTGTGACCGAAGAGGGCATCCATGGCCCGTGGGCAGCGTTGGTAGGCGAATAGGAGGCGCTATGCGCATCTTATCTGTATCCGAAATGCGTGCACTGGAATCGACGGCCGATATGGCCGGTTACAGCTATGCGCAAATGATGGAGCAAGCCGGCAGGAGTGTGGCGGTTGCCATGGTCCAGCGCCTATCCCCACTCAGAGGACGCCGCGTCCTCGTCCTTGTGGGGCCGGGCAACAACGGTGGGGATGGGTTAGTGGCGGCGCGCATGCTGCACGAGTCCGGCGCGCAGGTTACCGCATACCTCACCGGCAAGCGCGATCCCGAACAGGATGCCGTATTCAAGCAGGCGCAGGCATCCGGTGTGACGATCGTTCACGCGCAAGACGACCCGCAATACGAAACGCTGATCCGGCTGACCTCGCAGACGCACGCGATCCTGGACAGCCTGCTGGGGACCGGTTCAAATCCGCCCTTGCGGGGCATCATCGCCGAGGTGTTGCGAAACGTCAAAGCTGGTTTGGCGCAGATCGCCCCCGATCCGCTGACGCCGCTGAATCGCCCGCCTAAACCGGCAGTGTCCCGCCCGCTGATTGTCGCGGTGGATGGGCCTTCGGGGCTGGACTTCGACAGCGGCGACATCGACCCGCTGGCGTTGAAAGCGCATCTGACGGTCACCTTCGCCGCGCCCAAATGGGGGCACTTTACGCTCCCCGGCGCAGAATACGTGGGGGAACTACTCGTCGCCGATATTGGCATTCCCCGGCACGTCGAAATTCCAAGCAAGGGCACGGCCATCGCCGCTCCGGAAACAGTTCGGCAATGGCTGCCGGTGCGCTCGCTGGATGCGCATAAGGGCACGTTTGGTAAAGCGTTGATTGTCGCCGGCTCGGTCAACTACACGGGTGCTGCCCTCCTGGCAGCCACGGCTGCGGTGCGTGCCGGAACCGGGCTGGTGACGCTGGCGATTCCCAGTATTCTGCACCCGGCCATCGTTCCGGCGCTGCCGGAGGTCATCTACATTTTGCTGCCACACACGCTCGGTGTGGTGGATGGGCACGCGATGGCGCCGCTGGCGGAGAAACTCGGCGGCGGGAACGCGCCTGCTTATTCAGCCATGCTTGTCGGGCCGGGGTTGAGCCACACGCCGGAGACAGTCGCCTTTGTGCGGCGGCTTTTAGGGCTGGAGACGGGAAAACGCAACGCCGGTTTTATCCCCACCGAAGGCAAACTCACGGGCGAACCCCCATCTCTGCCGCCGTTGGTGATGGATGCGGACGGCCTGAACATCCTGAGTGACATCCCCGACTGGTACAAAGTGCTGCCGCCGGGAACGATCCTCACCCCTCACCCCGGAGAGATGGCCCGGCTCACCGGCAAAACAACGGCAGAAGTCCAGGCCGAGCGCCTGCGGATCGCCCAGACGAGCGCCGCCGCCTGGGGGCATATCGTCGTCCTTAAGGGCGCGTTTACCATCGTCGCCGCGCCGGATGGGAGAACGATGTTGATCCCCTTCGCTAACCCCGGACTGGCGTCGGCGGGGACCGGCGACGTTTTGGCGGGCACCATCGTCGCACTGCGGGCGCAAGGATTGGAGGCGTTCCAGGCTGCTGTTGCGGGGGCCTATCTCCATGGGCTGGCAGGGGAAATCGTCCGCGAGCGACTGGGCACAGTTGGCATGACCGCCAGCGATGTCGCCCGGGCTTTGCCTGAGGCAATCCAGAAAATCACGTTGGAACGTTCAAACGGATGAACGTTCCAACGTGCAAACATCACAAGAGCGATTTGGCGAAATTGTAACCTAACTCTTCCGCCCTCAACATATCCTGGTGCGTTGCGCTACCAGGGAACTCCCAGGCCTCGACCAGCTCCCACTTGAGTTGTTCGGCCCACTGCGCGATCTCACGGCGCGCACCACCACTCCAGCCAAAGCTGCCGAAGTAGGCCAGCTTGCGGTTTTGGATGCGCTTGCGATTCATCATGTCCAAGACGTGCGCCATCGGCGGGAAAAGCTCACCCTCGTAGGTGGGCGCGCCGACCAACACGCCGCTGCGCGTGTAGACCGACGGCAGGATGTAACTGGCGTGAATGTGCCGCACGTCAAAAATCTCCATCGGCACACCTGCACGTGCCACACCTGCCGCCACTGCATCCACCATCTTTTCTGTGTTGCCGTACATCGTGCCGTAAAGCAGCGTCACACCAACGTCAGGGCCTTCAAGCGCGTAATTGGCCCACTTTTGATAGAGTTCGATGATGCGCTCTGGACGCTTGCGCCACAGGAGGCCATGCGAAGGCGCGACCACATCGATGGGAACGCCCGCCAGCTTGTCGATGGCTTTGAGCACCGGTTTGGGGAACAGCGCCACAATGTTGGCGTAATAGCGCAACGCCTGGCGTTCGTAGAAGTCCGGCGCCGTGCACTGATCGTCGAAAATCGCGCCTTGCAACGCGCCATAACCACCGAAAGCGTCGCAGGAGAAGAGCACCTTCTGCGTGGTCTCGTAGGTCAGCATCGTCTCCGGCCAATGCACCATTGGCGCGAGGTAGAACTGCAATTGGTGTGACCCGAGGTCCAACACCTCACCATCCTCGACGGCGTGAACATTATCGGTCACCTGGTAGTAAGTCTCCAACATCTTCACCGCTCGACTGGTGCAGAGGAACGTCACGTTCGGCGCGATGCGGCGCAGCGTGCGAAGCACGCCGGTATGGTCCGGCTCCATGTGATTGACCACGATGTAATCCAGTAACGCCGGATCGAAGACCTCCGCAATCTGATCGAGCAGCGCGTCACTCTTGATATCCTTCGCTGCGTCCACCAGAACTTTCTTCGCCCCATCGACGACGTAAGCGTTGTAGGAAACGCCCTCGCTCGTGATCGGCCACATTCCCTCGAACAGGTCGGTGGTGCGGTCGTTGACGCCGATCCAGTAAATTCCAGGCTTTACGTTAACGGCAGGCATTTTCGTGCTCCTTACTACTCGGATAACGTCCAGGTTTTGTCAGACGACAAATCGACGTTGTATTCTTCCGCCAGCACATTATCGTCACAGTCGCGCGCCATCAGATCATACGTCCCTGGACGCAGGTAGAAGATGCGCGTTCGACCCGACTGAACAGTCTCGCTCTCCCCCATCAAATCCTCACCCCAGTCGTCGCCGCCCGACGAGGAAATGAAAACATAACAGATCTCTGTGTCGGATGTGTTATCCAAAAACAGGCGTGAAGTGGCGCGCGGATCCCCCACGGTGATCGTCGTGTTGTTTTCAATATACCAACCGGTTGCCACCACCGCTTCGTCGCACGTCTCGAGTTGAATGTCGTGCTGCCCGGCAGGGACAGTAAAGGTCTTGCTATCACCGGGGGCAATCGTCTCCTCGCCACCGAGCCAATCGTCACCCCACTGGTCGCTGTCACTGCTGGAAATCAACACGTAGCACACTTCATCGGGAGACTGGTTGACGACCTTGATTTCAAAATCGCTCGTGCTGGCCGTCCCGCCGCCACTCGATTGGCGCCCTGTAACAAGGGAACACCCCAGCGACACCATTAACAATGCTGCCACCATCAGTAACACCACACGTTGTTTCATGGATACACCTCCTCTTTGAAAATGAACCGCTCATCACGCCAACCCACACGAATCTTCTTGAAATCGTAATGGGCAAAGTGCATTATACAATAGCAAGGCAAAGCGACAAGCCCGCCGGTTTTTTCCTCTTGCCTTACCTCAATATCTGGTAAAATGAACGCGCAGATATTGCCGAGGCATTGGGAAATGATGCCGGCGAGCGTTTTTGTTGCATCAACGGCAAATTCGTAGATAAGTTCTCAGAGATTTGTAATGAACAAGCATACATCAACCTGGCTTTTCCATTCCTGGATTTGGTTCAAATCCGAAATCCCTATCATCCTCCTCTTCGCTTTTTTGACCGTTTGTGTGACGTATCCAATTATTACCCAACTCAATACGCACCTGGCGCAGAACCCGGATTGGGGCACGGATGCTTTTCATCACACGTATGTGCTCTGGTGGTTCAAGGAAGCACTGATGACGCTCAGAACCAGCCCGGCTAATCTGCGCTGGATACAGTATCCACACGGCGGATATTATCCCATGCTAAACACTTACTCTGCCGTTTACTTGCCGGGTATACCCTTGCTGTATTTCCTCCCTCCGGCAACCGTCTACAACCTCCTTATCCTGATGGGACTGTTCCTGAGTGGATTCTTTGGGTATCTGCTATGCGCCTATCTGACCCAAAACCGGCTGGGGGGCATTCTGGGCGGCATCATCTACGCCTTCTTCCCCAATCATGTAGCGCGCGCCTACAGCGGACACCTGGAGTTGACATCGATTTATGCGTTCCCACTTTATTTGCTTCTCATGATCAAAACCTTCCGGCAGCCACGCTGGAGCACGGCTTTGGCCTGTGGTGTGACGTTGGCATTCTCCATGCTCATCCAGCCGATGTTCGGCCCCTTCTTACTGATTCCGATGACGTTGATCTGGTTGGCTTACGAGGCGCTGATTCTGAAACAGCCCTTCAACCGCGAGACAATGGTAAAATTGGGCAGCGCTTTCGGGTTAGCGGTCTTACTCATTTTGCCCTTCTATCTGCCGGTCCTACGTCAACAATTCACCGGGCAAAGCGCGTATCTAAAAGATGGCGGTATCGTGATCTTCTCATCCGATTTATTGGGCATAATCTCACCCTCACCGTTAAATCCTGTTCTCACCGGACTGGGCTTGGTTCCCGATTACGCGCGTGCGGCACTTCCGACCAATTTCCGATTTGCCGAGTTATTCAATTATATCGGCATCATTCCCCTGGCGCTCGCCGTACTGACGGTTGTTACCCGGCGCCATGAGACCGCCCATTGGACAGTGCTCGCCCTGGGCGCAGCAATACTGGCGCTAGGCCCGGTTTTGAAAGTAGCCGGCAGTGTGTTCACTTTCACTGCCGACGACGTCACGAGCACCATCCCACTGCCCTATGCAGCATTAATGAACATCCCTTTTCTATCTTACAACCGCGCGCCTGCGCGGCTGAATACCACGCTAATGCTGTGCGTCGCCGTTCTGGCTGCGTATGGCATAAGCTGGCTTTCGACACGCCTGCGCGCGCACTGGCGTTATATCTGCAGCGCAGGTCTGTGCATACTGACACTGCTCGAATTCATCGCCGTGTGGCCCGCACGCACAACCCCACTTGCCAAACCTTCAGGTTTCACTGCCCTGGCGCAAACCCCGGATCGTGCGGCGGTTTTTAGCGTCCCTTATCCAGAGTGGCACACTCGAGAACTATCGCTCTATTATCAAACCATCCACCAACACCCAATTTTCGACGGGTGGGTGCAACGTAGCCTGCCACAGGAAGAAACGGCTGCCGACAAATGCCTTGATGCGCTGCTGCGACCTATGCCTGAAGTCGACATTATCCCTACGGCTTCCGCGAACGCACGCGCCGCCATTGCACAAGCCGAAGGCGTGGGGTATGTCGCTCTCTTCTCACGTTATACCCAAAACCCCAAAGCATACGACGAGCTTTTCGCAGAAGCATTCGGGCCTCCTTTGGGTGATAGTGACGGAATAAGCGTCTATCAAGTTCCGACTGAGCCGCTCGCACTCGACAACTTGACGTACATTCTTCCGGCAGAGCGGTGGAGTGATGTCGAAGTCTGGGGCGGACGTCCGGCGCGTTGGATTTATGAATTTGGAGAGCTATATCTGTATTCTCCAGAAAGGCAATCGGGCGTTCTGCGTTTCACGGCGCTCCCGTGGAACACCGTCCAACAGCTTGAGATGGAAGTCAATGGTGAACCCATAGCGGGCCTTCTCATCGGTGACCCGCTTACATACACCACAGCCTTGATCACGCTCAATCCCGGACAAAACCTGATCCGCTTTAAACCCACCGCCGGCTGTGAAATCATCCACGGTGATCCGCGCTGTATGGGAGTAGTGCGCACGGCAGGGGCGGAGTGTGATCCCTATATCCGTGGAGCACGCTGCCTGAGCGTCCTGTTCCAGGACATTCGCTTCGAACACGTGGAAAATGCACCAGGTATGTACGCGCTCGATGTCACCCTGGATGACGGGGTGAAATTATTGGGATACGATCTACACGGTGATGCCACGCCAGGGCAACAGTTTGAGGTGGTTTTGTACTGGCAAGCCTATGCGCCCATCGCCCACGACTACGTCATCTTCGTGCACCTTTTGGGACCCGATGGAACGCTGGTGAGCCAATCGGACCTCCCCCCTTTAGGCAGACTATACCCGACGACGGCGTGGAAGGAGAACTTCATCTTCACACATCCGACAACCCTGACGATCCCCGGAGACGCAGCCCCCGGAGAATATCACCTGTTAACCGGAATGTACACATATCCCGATTTGCAAAGGTTAACGGTGAAGGCCAAGCGCCCCTTCGCCGAGCATAACCTGATCTGGCTACAAGATATTGTTGTTGGGCCAACGGACGAATAGACATGCAATGACATCCATAGCGCGCGGCCTCAAAAAACCCTTGATCTGGGTCATTGTTCTTACGCTCGCCTATCTCACCATCTTAGCGGTGCGCCCCTCAGAGGTATACTTCGGCGTGCCCGGCCAATGGACGTGGTCGGGGCGACCGCCGGCCGCGAGCACGATCCCGCGCTGGTGGCCGAGCCTGGCACTCCTCGCGCTACTCGCCGGGGCCGGCCTGTGGTACGACAAGAGATGGGAGACGCTATCGCGGCGCCACAAAACCGTCGCCTTGACCACCCTGGCGCTCCTCATCCCGCTCTTGCAGGTCGCCCTCAAATACATCCACTATCGCTATCCCCTCGAATACTACCTGTACCGCACCATCGGGCCACACAATGGCTTCTGGCAAGCGGCAATCGCTATCGAGTCAATCGGTGACTATCTGCGCCATTACCCGGATCAGATGCGCGCAGCCAGCGGCATTTTCGTGCATCTACCGGTCCATCCACCGGGCAACATCGTCTATTTGTGGGGATGGCGCAAGATCTTCGACTTGTTTCCTGGCCTGGGGCACACGGTTGCGCATTATCTACGTGGGTATAACTGCGCCGATCTGACTTTCGTGACCTTACAGGACTCACAAATCGCAGCCGCAGTCGGGCAAATCATCACAACGCTCTTCAGCGGCCTGACCGTATTTCCACTTTATGCGTGGGGGAAGCGCCTGCGCGACGCCCGCACCGGTTGGCGGGCAGCTCTGCTCTTCAGCTTTATTCCGGCATTGAGCCTGTTTACGATGCGGTGGGACAGCGTTTATCCTTTCTTCTGCGTGCTCGCTTTTGCCTGGCTGCATCGCGGGTTGGAAACAGGGCATGTTCGCTGGTGGTTCTGCGCCGGTCTTGTCGTCTCACTGGCTTCTTTCTTCAGCTTTGGGAACGCCACCTTTGCGCCGGCCGTCGCCCTCTACGCAGCACTTTACTTGTGGCAGAAAAACCCTGGTACGATTATACGGGCATGGAAATCCTGGCTGGCCTTGCTCCTCGGTGGATATGTCATCTGGGGTCTCTATGAAGCACTGACAGGCATCTCAGTCTGGGAGATTTTCGCCACCACGTTGGAAACCCACCTGAACCTGGGACGCACGTACTGGCCCTGGATTTTCTACAACCTCTACGATCTCATCGCGTTTGCGGGCATTCCGGTGGGTGTCCTCTTCGTGGCCCAAAGCGCCGGGGCCTGGTTAAACGTCCCCCGCAGACAGAACCCCATTAGCGCATTGCCTGCGCTGGCCGTCTCCGGCGTCATCCTGGCGCTTAATTTCTCCGGTGTGGTGCGGGGCGAGGTGGGACGAATGTGGCTTCCGTGGATGCCCATCATCGTCCTCGCCGCCGTCCTGTGGCTGGCAGAAAAAAGGGATGGGCGTGGCTATCCGCTCATGGCAGGACTCATGGCACTCCAATGCCTGTGGATGACGCTCTTTCTGCGCGTCAGTCCCACCGGGATGCCGAGCTATGCCCCGCGTCAGCCCGGCAATCCGGCGATCGGTACATCGTTGCAAGTGACGTTCGAGCACGACATCCAGCTGGTGGGCTACGCCGTGGAAACGGCACAAACTACGCCGGGTGGCACGGTCGACCTCACGCTGTACTGGCGGGCCGCCACACGTCCTGACCTGCCCTACACCGTCTTCCTCCATCTCACCGATGCGGACGGTGTGCTACAGGCACAAAACGACGGTATGCCCGCGGGTAACACGCTCCCCACTTCCTGCTGGCTGCCCGGTGAAGTGGTGGAAGACCATCGCCTCGTCGAAATCCCGGCAAACGCACCGCCGGGCATATATACGGCGCAAGTGGGCCTCTATTACCTGCCGACGCTCACACGCCTGCCCATCATCGACGGCGGCGCAGGTGACTTTTTCGACTTACCGTTTACAATAATGATAGACAAATGAGCGAATCAACGAATAGGAAACGACTACACGACTCATTTTGAAGGAGAAGTTGGCATGCGTATTGGGATAATTACCGGAGAATACCCCCCGTTGGAAGGGGGGGTGGGCGACTTTACCCGCGAGTTGGGAATAGCGTTGCACGCGGCCGGCCACGAGATTCACATCCTCACCTCACAGATGAACGACCGGCAACCGAGTCCTGTTCAGGAAGACGCGCTGACAATCCACCGCGACATCTATGACTGGGATCGGAGTACCTACGCAAAGATCACCCACTGGATCAATACACTGGCGCTCGACGTGGTGAATATTCAGTACCAGGCCGCCGCCTACCGCATGCGCGGCGGGATCAACTTCTATCCGCGTGCGCAGAGGCGACATCTATCCGCCTCCATCGTGGTGACGTATCACGATCTCCTGCCCCCCTACCTGTTCCCGAAAGCCGGGCCGTTGCGCCAGTGGTCGGTGTGGCAATTGGCGCAATACGCCGATGGGGTCATCGTCACCAACGACGACGACTATGCAGCAATCACCGGCGCAATGGAAAACAAACTGCCGCCGACGCGCCTGATCCCCATCGGCAGCAACATCGCGCCGCAGCCACCTGCCGGGTACGATCGTGCGGCGTGGCGCGCGGCACGCGGTATCCGCCCTGACGATTTGCTCATCGGCTTCTTCGGCTTTCTGAACCGTAACAAGGGTGTCGAAACGCTGATCGATGCGCTCGGCCAACTGGTGAAGGCTGGGCTGCCGGCGCACCTGCTCTTCATCGGCGGGCGGACGGGCTCGAGCGACAGCACCAATGCGCGCTACGCTGACGAGATCGATGCGCTAATCGAGAAAAGCGGACTCAGCGCACGGGTACAGCGTACCGGCTACACGACCCCCGCCGAGGTCTCCGCCGCGCTCCTCGCCGTGGATATATGCGCCCTCCCCTATCGCAACGGGGCAAGCCTGCGGCACGGGACGCTCCACGCAGCGTTAGCGCATGGCAAGGCCATCGTCACGACGACGCCCAAGGTGGAAACACCACAACTGAAAAACGGCATCAACATTATGCTCACCCCGCCCGAAAATGCCGAGTTTCTTGCCAATGTCATCCACGCCTTATGGGAAAATCCCCAGGCGCGCGCGGAAATCGAGCAACAAGCGGCACGGCTGGCTTTCGAGTTCACCTGGGAGCGCATCGCCGCCCGCACGGCGGAGTTTTTCCGCACCCTGCGCGGTCAGATTAGCCGGAAATAGGGTGGACGTGAGAACATAATGCGCAGCGCCTTAATTCTGCTCCTGGTTAGCTTCACCCTACTCGGTCTGGTGTATAGCGCCGTCGTCCCCATCTTCGAGGCCTCCGACGAAGTGTGGCACTATCCTATGGTCGAGCACCTGGCGCGCGAGTGGACGCTGCCGGTGCAGCCGCTCGAACCCGGCGCCTCCAGCGGTCCGTGGCGGCAGGAAGCCAGCCAGCCGCCGCTCTACTACGCCCTGGCCGCCGCGCTCACCACCTGGATCGACACGTCGCCCACCGCAGCGCCCTACGACCTGAACACGATCCGCCGCCTCAACCCGCATGTCGCCGCCGGTGTGGTCACGCCTGACGGCAACAATCCGAATCTGGTGGTGCACAACCCGGCGCTGGAACGTTTCCCCTGGCGCGGGGCAGTGCTCGCTATTCACATCGCGCGCATCTTCTCCGTGCTCTTGGGGACATGGGCGGTCTACCTCAGCTGGGCGCTCGTCCGCGAGTTATACCCCGAACAACCGCAACTCGCGCTGCTCGCCGCCGCCATCCACGCCTTCACGCCGATGTCGCTGTTCGTCAACGCCTCGGTGAACAACGACAATCTCATCGTGCCGTTGTGTGCGCTGGCGTTGTTGATGATGATCCGGCTGGTAAAGAGGCAGGAGGCAGGAGGCAAGGGGCAGGAGGCAGGAGGCAGGAGGCAAGAAGCAAGAGACAAAAATCCTGCATCCTGCATCTTGCCTCATTTGCGCCTGGGGATAGTGATCGGGTTGGGGTTATTGACGAAGGCGAGTGCAATTGCGCTGTTGCCGTTCGCTGCCGCCACAATCGCCTGGGAAGCGTGGCAGAATCTCAAATGGCAAATGGCGAATCAGCGAATCAGCGAATCGGTGAATGGGCGAGTGAATGAAACACGCTCTTCTACTCCATACCCCATACTCCTCAACATCGCATTACGCGCCTTACGCGACCTGGCACTCGTTCTCCTGCCTGCGCTTGCCATCTCTGGCTGGTGGTTCTACCGGAACTTCAAACTCTACGGGGATTGGCTTGGGCTGAACGCCTTCTACGCCGTGCTCGGCACGCGCGACGTGGCGGCAGACCTGGCACAACTGTGGGCCGAGCGGTTCGCCTTCGCCGCCGGGTATTGGGGCAACTTCGGCGGCCTCAACGTGCCACTGCCCACGTGGATTTACACCGTGCTCAACCTCTTCGCCATCCTCGCTGCGCTCAATGTCGTCGTGAGGTTTGGATTATGGGCTGTGGGCGGCAAATCCAAAATCCAAAATCCAAAATCCAAAATCCCCAATGTGTGGCCTTTTGCCTGGGACGAACTGACTGCCGCGCGGGCGTTGGCCTGGGTGTGGCCCATCGCCGTCTTCGTTTCGTGGATCCAATGGGCGACGATCACATGGTCTTCCCAGGGCCGGCTGATCTTTTCCGCACTGCCGATGTGGTCGTTGGCGCTGGCCCTCCCAATAGCGAACGGCAAATGGCAAATGGCAAATAGCAAATCGCTAATCCCAGGCTTCCGCTTCCCAAAATCCAGAATCCAAAATCTGAAATCTAAAATTCTCGCCGCGCTTCTGTTTGTCTTGTGCCTTATCGCTTTGCCTGCGTGGATCGTCCCGGCGTACACGCCGCCACGGGCGACGCGCGCCACGCTGACCACCCCACCCTTGCGGGCAGATTTCGGCAACGTGCTGCGGTTGACCGGCTTTCAGATCGACCGGCGCAATACCACAGCCGGCGACACTGTCGGGTTGACCTTGCAATGG
>JAIOAS010000085.1 GCA_019873725.1 Chloroflexota bacterium
CCGTGGTCACGCCGGTTCAGGACAACGCCTTCCAGACGGTAAAGCTTGCCTCTGTTGCTCATTCGGGTTGAAAGATGCACCGCCCGACTTTGGCCAACGACTCGCCAAGCGTG
Organism: Chloroflexota bacterium; assembly: GCA_019873725.1. Lineage (GTDB taxonomy): Bacteria > Chloroflexota > Anaerolineae > B4-G1 > SLSP01 > DSWT01. The sequence continues at coordinate 114 of JAIOAS010000085.1, forward strand.
CGCACAAACGGCGCATCGAGCCAGTCCGTAATCGGCAAAGGATCGGCATCCGTAAGGAACACCCACAGCTGCGAGTGTGTATAAGTCTGCTCACCCGTGTCCTCGAAAACCCGTGCCTCGGGGCGAAAGCCAACGACGGACTCCAGTTGCGCCTGCCACTCGGGTCGCTTACCAAAAAACAGCCACTGCCGGACGCGCGTCAGACTTCCGCCATCCAGAGTACGTTCCAACTCGCCACGCTCGGCCAACGGAGTGGTCAGCCCCAGCACGACGGCGATACCCAAAGCGCATAACAGCGCCGCGCCTGCCAGATCCCAACGCGGCACCAACGGCGCAAGAACCATAAACACGGCGATACACAGCCCGCCGAGGAACAACCCCAGCACAATCCAGAGGGTCGAGGTGCGGACTTCCCACACCAGGTGGTTATGGGTCTCTTCCACGATCGTCGCTTTCATTGTCTCCTTTCCATGCACACCAGAGGTCACGGCGTCAAGGCTGCTGTACTTTCAAGTATACCGCAGATCATGAAGTGAGCAATTGTGCATTTTATGCCAAGTTAGTGTAGAATAAGGATAACCCGCACACCGTGATGCAATTCGCCGTATCCAGCAAGAGTTCAGATACAACGCACATGCCTTAATTTAAGGAAGAGGTATGGAAATCGGGACGATTCAAAAGACGATCAAGCTCTTCAGAGAGACGCTCGAAAGCTTGTACGCCACCATTGATCTATTGCAACTGGAACGGCTGGCGATTATGGTTCACAGGGCGATGACAGTGCAGGCCCGATACTTCCACACGCCGGAACACATTTTCGCCCTCTCGGATGCATCCAACCCGATTCAGGCGCTTGCGGCGTTGTATCACGACGTCGTTTACTACCAGGTCGACGAGGGCTTCATCCCTGAAATCCAAGCCCTTATCGCGCCCTATGTGCGCGAGGAAAACGGGCAGTTGTTCCTTACCACCGACGTAGATCCGGCCGACACTGCATTTGCGCGCACCCTGGAGGTCTTCGCCTTCCACCCGGGACAACGGCTGGCACCGCTCGGCGGACAGAACGAGTTTCTCAGCGCATTGACGATGAACAGAAGCCTCGAAGGGATCGTCAGCGCGCGGGATTTGCTCAAGGCGACCGCCTGTATTGAAGCGACGATCCCCTTTCGCGGCCTCAATGCGCAGGGCGAAAGTCCTGCCGATGTGCTTGTACGCCGGCTTACCGACATCAATGCCCGGCATCAATACGGGATGACTGTGGAAGAGATCGCGCAGACGGTCGAAATGGCTGTGGTGCTTTCCAACCGCGATGTAGCAAGTTTCGCAGAAAAAGATACGGCGGTTTTTTTGGATGGGACGTGGGCCCTACTGCCTGAGACAAATCCCTCATTGCGGCTCAAGGGCATTTATTCAATCCGCAGTTATCGCCAGGCGCTGCAAAAAATGAGCGGATTTCTGAACTTTCTCGATCCGAACGTGATATTCAACCGCCACCGCAATGTCCCCCCCCTGGAAGCCTACAACGAGATGGTGCGATTGGCACATCAGAACCTCCATACCGCGCGTCAGTATCTGGACATCAAACTGCTTACCACCGCCATGCTCGAGGCATTGGCCGAACTAAGCGGCGGCGACGCACCGATGGCCCTCTTCATGGGCGATATCGACACCGCTGACAAAGATTATGCGCGCATAGAAGACTTCCTACCGCTACCGACATCCGCGTGCCTGGAGGATGACAGCTCGCCGATCTTCCGTCTGCTGGCGTATGGCCGCGCCAGCGCATCTAGCTTCGATATGAGTAATTCGCCTCTGTCGTTGTTCATCTATCGCAACCTGGGGATGCCAGAGAGCCAGCGCCTGCTCAAACTCGCCGAGTTGATGTTTGGTGGCCAGCTAACCCCCACTACATTTCTGGATCAGTTCCCTACATCGGTTATTGTCCCCGTCGTCACAGCCTGTGCAGTGATGGCGACCACACGCAGCGCTATCCTGCGTCGCTATCTGGCGCATAGAATGCCTGTTGACGAATCCGACCGTTGATTTTCAACTTTTAATCCAATATGAGGAGGTTACTATGTCAGACGAACGTGTGAATCAGCCTGTCTCCACCACGAAGTGGACGCCCACTTCGTGGGCGTCGGCCCTCACCTTCGCCATCGTCGGGATATTGTTTGTCGTTGGGCTGAGCCTGCCCCAACAATCGGAAGCTGGTGTGGCTTTGCCGAGACCACTGCTCTTTCAAAGTCCCATCGGCAACCCGGTGCTCACCATCGACAAAACAGCGGACAATACCACCCCACGCCCCGGTGATATCGTGAATTACACCGTTGCCTATGGCAACACGGCAGAAGGGTCGCAGGCTTTCAACGTGCGGGTGTACGACTTCTTGCCGGCCGGCGTACAATACCTCTCGGCGTCACCCGCGCCAGAGTCCATCGATGACAGTATCCTACTGTTCACCGCGCCGTCTGTCGGGCCAACGACCGCACTCTCCAACATCACCGTGCAAGTGCGCGTGCTGTCGGGTTATGCCGGATTGAACAACCAGGTCTTGGTTACGGCTGATGGCGTCACTCCCACGGTGGACTCCCTGTTGATCACGACCGTGCCGGCCACCGACCATTTGCGCCTGACCAAAGTCGGTGACGCTGCCGCACTCGTCGGAGGCGAACTGGATTACACGCTGCGCTGCGAGAACACCGGCCCCGTGGCTTACTCCAACATCGAACTTATCGACGTGTTACCCGCTGGCGTGACGTTAGTCAGTGCCTCTGTGCCACCCGCAACCGTCACACCGCCATTGCTCAAATGGTCAGTCGGAACTCTGGCGCCGGGCGCATGGTGGGAAGTCAACCTTGCCACCACCGCGCCGGCGACCGCGGGGAGCATCACCAACACCGCTTCGCTAAACGCGCCCACGCACACTGCGGTACAGGCGCTACGGGCGACGCAGGTCGTCACCGAGGGCATCATTCTGGACGTGAGCAAAACCGGCAGCGCCACTGAAATCTATCCGGGAGACCAACTCGTCTACACACTGACCTATCGCAATAAAGGAACTATCGCGGCCACCAATGTCATCCTTACCGACACGCTGCCGGTTGGCGTCAATGCCAGCGGAGCCTTGCCAGCTCCAACCAGCACCAGCGGTCAACAATGGACATGGCAAATTCCCACACTGAATGCAGGAGCAACGGGGAGTATTGTTATTACCACATCGGTGGCTGCAAATGCTTCGGGGGCCCTGGTCAACCAGGTTGAGATCACCGCCCCAGACGCCTGGAACGATTCAGCCAGCTTTACGGCAACAGTCAAGAGCCGCGCCATCTACTTGCCGTTGGTGTTGCGGGCATACAGTCACTAGACCAGCATTGGGGCGCTACAGCGCGGCGCTACAGCGCGGCAATATCGCCGATAATCTGGCGTAACGTCAGAATATCCAGGCTCTTTTTGTCGAGAAAAGCGCATGCGCCGGCCTCAAGGCCGCTGCGATGGAATTCTGCATCGGGGTAGGCGCTGATGAGGACGATGCGGGTGACCGGGGAGAGCGTATGCATCGTGCGCGCGCACTGAATACCGCTCTCGTCACCCAGGACGACATCCACCAGCGCCAAATGAATCGTCACACGTTTAATAAGCTGGACGACGGTGCGATTACCATCCGCTTCGTAAATGGTGGCCTGCGGATGAGCGCGGGCCACCATCTGGCGCAGACGATTGCGATACCGGGCATTGTCATCGACCAACAGCAGGTTAATGTGCGGCGTATTCGCTACGGGGCCGTCACACTCGCGCGCGGCCTGTGAGCCAGAGAGCGCCAGACGCTCCGGCTGTTGCATCACGTAAGCGATAGCCTCCAGACGATTGGTCACACCCAGTTGCCGGTACAGGCGCGTCAGATGGTTTTCGATGGTTTTCGCACTCAATCCCAGCGTCGCGGCGATATCCTGATTGGAGCGACCCTGCCGTAGCAGTTCCAGAATATCCCGCTGGCGTGCGCTCAACGTCTCAGTCGGATCGGCAGGTAAGGGGCCGGTCACAAGCTTATCCAGGAGGGGACTGGAAATCCAGCGCTGGCCCTGAAGCACCCGCTCGATAGCCAGCGATAGATCGCGCAGCGGTTGATCTTTCAGGTGATAACCATGCGCGCCGGCGGTCAACAGGCCGCGCACATACACGGCGTCATCGTAGGCACTGATGATGAGAATCTTGAGTTGCGGATATTCGGCCCGGATGCGCCGCACCGTCGCAATAGGATCGAATTGTGGCATAGTCACATCGATCAAAGCCAGATCGGGGAGCAAATTGCGCAGCAAGGTCAGCAACTCCGGCCCATTTCCAGCCTCACCCACGACTTCGAGGTTAGGAATGCTCTCCAGCGTATTGCGAATCCCGGCGCGCACAATGGTATGGTCGTCAGCTAGAACAACACGTATCGTCGGCATAGTTCCATTATACCCTGTCTTGCGCCAGGGGGAAATCCCCTAATGCAAATAGGGGGATATTCCTGGTGCGACGCAAGGGAAAAGGACAATAGATAAATGCTGTATCTGCCTGTATAATGGGTGCGTTTTGCGTTTACGGAAACGATACCGGTGATATAATATGCTGTATGCGTGACAACGCATGACAAAACATTCAGTCAAGGAGGTTCAGATTCCACAAAACACAGTAACAGAGGTCCTGCACAGTACATTATTATTCAAACATATCAAACAGGAGGGAATAGAAATGTCTCGCAAGTTTCGTATGGTAACGGCCATTCTTCTAGTGGTCATGCTTATGACCAGCCTGGGCGGTTGCAAAGGCTCCGGCAAAATCAAGGTTGGTCTGTCGTTCTCGGACTTCGCCACCGAGCGGTGGAAGAACGAGGAAATCCTGATGCGGAAGCTGTTGGAGGAGAAAGGCTACGAGGTCATCTCCCAGGAAGCTGCCCACGACGTGAAACTGCAGAATGACCAGATCGACAATATGGTCACGCAGGGCGTCAAGGCGCTCATCATCGTTGCGGAAGACGGTGACGCCGCCGCCACCGCCGCCAGCGCTGCCGCCAAGAAAGGCGTCATCGTCCTGGCTTACGACCGCCTGATCAAGACCCCCGACATCGCCGCCTACGTCTCCTTCAACAACGTTGAAGTGGGTCGCCAGCAGGCCTTGGGCGTGATGAAGGCCCTCGACATCGATAACTGGGATGTAGCCGCCAATGGTCCTGCCCGTGTGGTGAAACTGGGTGGCAGCCCCACCGACAACAACGCCATCCTCTTCCGCCAGGGTCAAGATGAAATCCTCGATCCACTGGAGGAGGCGGGCAAGATCGAGATCGTGGCCGATCAGTGGGTGGACAACTGGGATGCGAAGAACGCTTTGGCGTTGATGGAAAACATCCTCACCGCGACCGGCAATGACATCGACGCTGTGGTTGCCTCCAACGATGGCACGGCTCTGGGTGCGCTCCAGGCGCTGAAGGCTCAGGGTCTGGCCGGCAAAGTCCCGATCTCAGGGCAGGACGCCACCGCCGATGGCTGCAATAGCATCGTCAAGGGCGAACTGACCGTCTCCATCCTCAAGGACATCCGCGATCTGTCCCCGTTGGCCGTCGATCTGGTGGACAAACTGATCAAGGGCGAGAAGGCCGACCTGGAGATGTACACGCTGGCCGAACTGACCAACGATCCGAGCAAGACCGGCGAGGTGCCCTGCAAGTTCTTGCCCGTTTATCAGGTCAACAAGGACAACGTCTACGAGCTGGTAGTCAAGAGCAAGTTCCAGAGCTACGACGACGTTTATCGCGACATCCCCGAGGCGCAGCGTCCGCCGAAACCCTAGTTAGAGAAGTAGAAAGCTGATTTAGTCTGTGACTGTGCCTCCTTGTAGCGTAGTGTCATGCGTCCTGCTATGAGGAGGCACTTTCTCTTAAAAGAACGGTCGTTGTTCTGGTGAGCAATCTCACAGTGAGGAGCACCCAATGAATGATGAAAACACCGTGATCGATGCCCAGGTCGCCAAGGTCAACACCCCCGCCGGCGATGACATCATCCTGGATTTTCGTAACGTGACAAAAACATTTCCCGGCGTCGTAGCCCTACGTGATGTCTCCTTGCAGATCAAACGGGGTGAAATCCACGGGATTTGCGGGGAAAATGGCGCGGGAAAATCAACGCTCATGAAGATCCTGTCCGGCGTTTATCCGTGGGGGACTTATGAAGGACAGGTCTTCATTGAGGGACAGGAATTGCGACTGGAAAGCAGCTCCATCCGGCAAGCCATTGAAGCCGGTATTGCGATTGTATATCAGGAACTCACGCTGGTGCCGGGCATAACCGTGGGAGAAAACATCTTCCTGGGCAAAGAACCGCTCGAACGAGGGGTCATCAACTGGGACAAACTCTATGCAGACACGCAGCGACTCTTGGAAGAGTACAAACTCGACATCCACCCCCAGGCCCTGGTCAAGAACCTCGGTGTCGGCAAGATGCAGATGACAGAAATCGCCAAGGCGCTCTCTGAGAATGCCCGGATTTTGATCCTCGACGAGCCGACGAGCGCGCTGGCGGAAGCCGAAATCGAGAAATTGATGGAAATTCTGCGCACACTCAAGGAACACGGCGTCACCTGCATTTACATCAGCCACAAGTTGAATGAGTTCTTCGCCATCACCGATACCATCACCGTGCTGCGCGATGGACGTGTCATCACCACCCAACCCACGCGGAACCTGACCGTCGAGAAGCTCGTCAGCTATATGGTGGGCCGCGAGATGACGGAACGCTTCCCCGAAAGTCACCGTCAGCCTGGCGAAGTCGTTCTCGAAGTCGAGGACCTGCATGCCGTCGATCCCGAAGAGCCTTCCCGCGAGGTACTCAAGGGGGTCAGTTTTAACTTACGCAAAGGCGAGGTACTCGGTATCGCCGGACTGATGGGGTCCGGGCGCACCGAACTGGCGATGACGCTGTTTGGTGAGTATGGAAAAATCACCCGCGGTACGGTGAAACTAGAGGGGCGTCCCATCAGCCCGAAAAGCTCACGCGACGCGATGATGCATGGGCTCAGCCTCGTCCCTGAAGATCGCAAACGCCATGGGCTGGTGCTGATCCAATCCATCCTCCGGAACATCTCGTTGCCCAACCTGGATCGCTTCGCCACATGGTATAAAATCGACGACAATGCCGAATTGAAGGCCAGTCGTACCTTCGCCCAAAGCCTGGCCATCAAAGCGCCACATCTGAACGTGCAGTGCAACACCCTGTCGGGTGGCAACCAGCAAAAGGTCGTGATCTCCAAATGGCTCATGTCGAACCCCAAAGTGCTGATCATGGATGACCCCACGCGGGGTATCGATGTGGGCGCCAAATACGAGATTTACAAACTGATCAATGATCTTACAGCACAAGGGATTGCGATCATCATGATTTCCAGCGACCTCGAAGAAGTCCTGGGAATGAGCAACCGGGTTATGGTCATGCATGCCGGACGTTCCGCCGGCACGCTGGACATCACAGAAGCAACCCAAGAGCGGGTTATGGCATTGGCCACCGGCATTGCTTGAAACAACATCCTGACAAAGAAGGTGAACTTATGAACACTACCTCCAATAACGTTTCGGTGCAAGGCGTCATTGCCAATCTTGCCAAACAATTCCGTGCCAATATTCAAACGTATGCCATCATTGTGGCGATGATCTTCATCTGGATCCTCTTTGCCATTGCGACAGGCGGGCGATACTTATCGGCACAAAACGTCTCCAACCTGATCCGTCAGATGACCGTGACATCCTTCCTGGCCGTTGGAATGGTGCTGGTCATTGTGACCGGGGGCATTGACCTGTCGGTGGGCAAGGTGGCCGGTTTTGTATCGGTCATTGTCGCCCAATTCCAGGCCAATATTTGGAACAAGATCCTACCCGGCCAGGAGTTGCTGACCACGATCCTTTCCGTGGTCGTGGGCCTGGGCATTGGCACCCTGGTCGGCGCGATCCAGGGCTACATCATTTCCTATCTGGCCGTGCCTTCCTTTATCGTCACGCTCGGCGCCCAATGGGCATTCAATGGCGGCATCCTGATCGTGACGCAGGGCAAGACCATTCCCGCCAATCAGCCGCTCTTTTCATGGATTGGGCAAGGATACCTGAAACCAATCGCCGGCTGGGTCGTCGCCCTGGGGGTAATTGTGCTGCTGTTCTATACGATGTTCAACAGCCGCCAGAAGAAACGCCGGTACGGTTTCGAACTCTCGCCCTTGTATATGGATGTTCTCAAGACGGCACTGTATTCTGTTTTGATCCTGGTCTACGTTGTCGTCGTCAATTCCTTCAACGGCGTGTCGATTCCCGTCTTACTCCTGGCGATCTCTGCTGTCGTGATGGCCTACGTTTCGAACAACACCCGCTTTGGGCGTTATGCCTACGCCATCGGCGGCAACCGCGAAGCAGCGCGACTCTCCGGCGTCAACATCAAGAAAAACGTCTTTAGCATTTTTGTGGTGATGGGGTTGCTGTGTGGTGTATCCGGTGTTGTGCTGGCCTCCTACATCGGCTACGGCACCGTGGCGGCAGGCCAGGGTTACGAGTTGGATGCCATCGCCAGTTGTATTTTGGGCGGCACGTCCACCCTCGGCGGTGAAGGGACCGTCTTTGGGGCAATGGTCGGCGCGCTGATTATGGCAAGCCTCACTAACGGTCTGCAAATTTTGAACGTGCCATCGTCCTGGCAGTATGTCGTGAAAGGTATTGTGCTGATTCTGGCGGTCTATACCGACGTCTATTTCAAGAAAAACCGTTAACGAATTGTTTCCACTAACGCTTATACGCGGTTGTGCAAGGTATGCGATTTGATGGCGCGTTATGGACCCGCTGCTCAGGGTAATCAACGTTTCTCGAACTTTCAGCGACTTGTGGGCGCTGGAGAACATCAACCTGGATGTTATGCCCGGTGAGGTTGTCGGTGTAGCGGGCAGCAGCGGGGCAGGCAAATCAGTGCTGGCGAAGATTATCGCCGGGCTATACGAACCCACCAGCGGCGACCTTTACTTTGAAGGTCGCCGCTATAGCGGATTCCACCCTGCCCTGGTGCGTTCATTGGGCATTGAGGTGATCCATCAAAGGCCGGAATTGGTGGATCAACTCGACATCACGGCCAATGTCTTCCTGGGACGCGAGATCACCGGCGGTTTTTTCAAGCACAGTATGCGCTGGGCTGACCAAAGAGCCATGCACATACAAACCCAGCGCATCTTCGACCAACTGGGGGTGCGCTTCGACTCCCTGCAAGAAAAGGCAGCCAATCTCTCCGGTGAAGAACGCCAGATCGTCGCCATCGCCCGCGCGCTGGTGGGAGAAGGGCGCCTGATAGTCATCGATGGACCGTTGGTAGGACTCAGCATCACGCTGCAAAAGCGGCTGCTCAGTCTGATACATTCCTGGCAGGAGCGGGGCAGCGCGGTCCTGGTGTGCAGTGACAACTTGGGTAACCTCTTTGCCGCCACGGACCGTATCATCGTGCTCAACAAAGGTCGTAAAGTCGCCGAACGCCGCACTGACGAGACCACCCAAGAAGAAATCGTTGCCCTGATGGTGGGGACACCGCCGCCCGAACAAGTCACACCGCTGATCTGGGCGCTCGACAGCTACTACCGGGCGCGCGAGCAAGCCGAGACCCTTCAACACAACCAGATCCTCCTCCAACGCGACCTGGCCGCTCAGGATAGCCTGAACCGCCAATTGCTCGACCAACTCTCCAGGCAAGTCGCCGCCCTGGACCAAGCCAACGCCGCGCTGCAGGACGCGCAGCGGCGCTTGTTATTGGAACGGGAAGACGAACGTAAGCATCTGGCGCGCGAATTGCACGATCAGGCCATCCAGGATTTATTAGGCATTGGCTACCAGATCGAAGAAATGCTGAACCTTCAGCCATCTGCCGAAGACATCGTTCCGGGCCTGACACTGATGCAGGAGGACGTCCGCCAGTTGATCAGCGACCTGCGCCGAATTTGCAACAATCTACGTCCGCCCGCGCTGGACAGTCTGGGGTTAGGCGCAGCCATTCGCTCACACGCCCAGCAGTGGGCCGAGCGGCACAATATCGATCTGACCCTGGAAATTGCGCCAGACTTGCGGCGGTTGCCCGAAGCCACCGAGCTTTCCATCTTCCGCATCGTCCAGGAAGGGTTAAACAACATCCAAAAACACGCCCAGGCTACCGAGGCCACCGTCAGCCTCAAACACACCTCTCCACGCACATTGCAGATCACGATCAGCGATAACGGCAAAGGGCTAAATGAAGATGCTGACCTCGCAGCCCTGGCCGCCAGCAGCCATTACGGCTTGCTCGGCATCAGCGAGCGCGTCGCCCTGCTCGGCGGCAAACTGCAACTCCAAAACCTGCCCTCAGGCGGGCTATCGATCAACGTCGAGATTCCCCACCCCCGTACACAAAATACCAAAAAGTCCCCCCGTGCAGAAGTTTGAGGGATGTGATTCATTTCAGTTGATATGTTCAACCAACATCTGCTGCGACTGGATCTAAGCGTTCCTGAATACGAGGCGCTGGGTGGACGCCAGGGACGGCGCGCCGAGGCATACTATGCAGCGCTGCCCGAATACCTGATCGCGCGCTGCCCCTTGTGCGGGAGCGAAAACATCGAGCGGATCGATACGTACTCGCTGCGTGAATGGCCGGGGATGAACCTTCTCAACGGGACATCGCTCTTTGGACATCACGCCGTCGTGCGGCATTGCCAGCACTTCGCCCTGGTGCAGCGTTTTCTCAACCTGCGCGGCGCACAGTCAGACGAAATTTATGGCAGTATCAAAGGCCCGGAGGTCCCGCACATCATCGGCTATCTGCTCAAGCCCGCTCCATTCCCGGTTCCCCATGCGATCGACCCCATCTTGCACAAAGAAGAGTTTTACTGTCATGCCGTTCTCCACGCGCTGCCGGTTTGTCGCCCGGAGGGCACGCACTTCGAGCCGGCCTACAATGTCTTCATCGTTACCTATTTCTCGGAAAACCCGACCCACACGCGTGAAGTGGTACGCGCCTACAACGCCTTCTTCCGCGATCCCCGCACGCCGCCAATGTTCTGGGAACCACCAGATGGCCGCGAGGCATGGTGGGATTTGCGCCAATGGGTCACGGCAGGTCGGCTCCATTGGATCGACGGCAGCACCCCAGACTTGAAATTGCGGACTCGCACCGCAGCCGAATTCCCTTACGGCGATCTCGAAGGCCGCCGCTATCCCTACTTCATCCGGCCTCACCGCCTGGACACCTGGAAAAATCCACCGACCATTGACACGGCGCGCCCGACCATTACCCGATTTGGCTGGCAATGGGATTACGATCAGAACGGCAACGATGTCCTGGCCGGGCTGCTGGTGCGCTGGGAGGGTCTCAAAGACACCGCAGCTTTCAGACTGACGCGCCATCCGGTCGCCCAATACTGGCTGCCGGAGCCGGAGACCCCCCACCGCGTGCGCAGCGTCAACATCCTCATCCACGACATCACAGCCTTCTCCACCCGTCTCGATGCCGAAAGTGGCAAGACCGAGGTGCTTTTAGACGTCCGTTACTCGCCGGGCACGCGCACGCTGGGATTGACCAACCAGCACAACGAAGCGCGCCAGTGGGTCGCCGACGCCAATTCATTCCTGAGTGCCGTCAAAGCGCTGCGGCGCATCGATTTCCTGCGGCTGCTCCGTGCCGAGGACTGACAGTGTCTCTAGATTTTAGCCCGAAGGGCTTTGCGCTTTCAGCGCGCGGGCTTCAGGGGTGCATTTCAGAATGGGGGCGGCTTTTCTTAAATTGCACCGCAGAGCACGCAGTGTCCGCAGAGTTGCCAGAAATTTCTCTGCGTTCTCAGCGAACTCTGCGGTTAAATCAAACACTTATCTGGCTTTTGCCCCCAAATTGAAATGCACCCGGCTTCAGCCTCGCGCTTTTTGGGCGCCGGGTCCCCACACGGCCATCAGCACTGCCGCCGTCAAGGCCAGCGCCGCGCCGAAGAAGAACGGCGCCGCCGGGCCGAATCCGCCCCAGCGTCCCACCCCTTGCCACAAAATCCCGGCAATGAGCGACGCGGGGAAATCCAGAATCCCCAGCACCGCGTTGTAGGTCCCGTAAGCCGTTCCGCGCAACGCCTCCGGCACGAGATCGGCCACCATCGCCTTCGTCGTCCCGTAGGCAAGACCGTAGTACACGCCGTAGATGGCGTACAACATCCACACGTGCCAGCCCGTCCCTGCAATCGCAAAGCCCAGATAAATCAGCGCGTAGACCAGCCACCCGCCGATGATAACGCGCCGCCGCCCCACCTTGTCGGAGAATGAACCTGCGGGGGCGCTCACCACCGTGTAAACAGCGTTGAAAGTGATGAGCATTCCCAAGATACCGATGATGCTCAAGCCGCGTTCCTGCGCGCGCAACACAAGGAAAGCGTCCGACGAGTTGCCGAGATCGAAAATGCCCACAATCACCATAAAGAGCAGGAAGGGCTTTCCCAGTCCACGGAACGAAATGCGCGGCAATTCGCGCACTTTGGTCACAGCCACATCTCGCGTCCCGACGGTGAGCGCGATCACCGCCAGAATTGCCGGGATCAAACTGACAAGGACCACCATCTGGAACGTCGCGCGCGTCAGTTCGCCCGAACTTTGCTGCGCGAACCACACGACCAACAACGCAATGAGCAAGCCCAGCACTGCGCCGGCCGTATCCGCCGCGCGGTGAAACCCGAAGGCCAGTCCCCGCTGCGATTCGTCAATGCTATCGGCGACCAGCGCATCACGCGGCGCGGTGCGCACGCCCTTACCGACGCGGTCGGCCCAGCGCACACCCGCCACCAGCCCCCACGTATTGGCGATGTAAAAGAACGGTTTGGCGAGCGCCGAAATCCCGTAGCCGGCCACCGCCAGCCACTTGCGCGCGCGCAGCTTGTCCGATAGCCAGCCGGAAAACATCTTAAGGAGGCTGGCCGTCGCCTCGGCAATCCCTTCGATCAGGCCGATGATGTTGGTCTTCACCCCCAACACGTTCGACAAGAACAGCGGGAGAATATTGATGACCATTTCGCTGGAAATGTCCATAAAGAAACTGGTCAGGCTCACCGCCCAGACGTTGCGCGGTAAGGCGCGCACTTTGTCCCTAAACGAACCCGGTTTGTTGTTCATCGAAATCCTCCTTGAAAATAAGCACCTACGGCTTCAGATAGTAGTCTCATTACAACGATAGTCAATCAGGAGCGGGGTCCTATCATTCCGGCTACGAGGGGAACGCCAGTTCCCCGTTTCAGGCGCATCAGCCGCGGATCTGGCGATCCGCTCGAAGCAAAAGGGTCGTATCATTCTGGCTGCGAGGGGAACGCCAGTTCCCCGTTTCAGGCACATCAGCCGCGGATCTGGCGATCCGATCGAAGCAAAAGGGTCGTATCATTCTGGCTGCGAGGGGAACGCCAGTTCCCCGTTTTGGCGCATCAGCCGCGGATCTGGCGATCCGCTCGAAGCAAAAGGGTCCTATCATTCTTGCTGCGAGGGGAACGCCAGTTCCCCGTTTCAGGCGCATCAGCCGCGGATCTGGCGATCCGCTCGAAGCAAAAGGGTCGTATCATTCTTGCTACGAGGGGAACGCCAGTTCCCCGTTTCAGGCGCACCAGCCGCGGATCTGGCGATCCGCTCGAAGCAAAAGGGTCGTATCATTCTCGCTGCGAGGGGAACGCCAGTTCCCCGTTTCAGGTGCATCAGCCGCGGATCTGGCGATCCGCTCGAAGCAGAAAGGTCCTATCATTCTTGCTGCGAGGGGAACGCCAGTTCCCCGTTTCAGGCGCATCATCCGCGGATCTGGCGATCCGCTCAAAGCAAAAGGGGCCTATCATTCCGGCTGCGAGGGGAACGCCAGTTCCCCGTTTCAGGTGCACCAGCCGCGGATCTGGCGATCCGCTCGGAGCAAAAGGGTCCTATCATTCCGCATCAGCCGCGGATCTGGCGATCCGCTCGAAGCAAATGAGAGCGAACGCTGATTTTCGCAGCTTCACACAGATTGCCAAACTGCCTGTGAAGAGGTATAACAGGGGTGGGCCAGGTGTATCCATCTCAATCGGAAAGCGTCTCTGTGAGAAGGGGGTGCACACCAATAACGGTTTTTTCTTCCTGATCCGTTTCGGCCGTTGAAACCGTTGACATTTTTGAAGGAGGTCGACACAATACGATGCATCAACCAACCGATCCGGTTTCCATCGAGGCGGCAGACAGCCACTTTTACGACGTGCCGACGCACGCGGCCGGGCCACAGGGCGCGCTCCCGCTGGACGCCGACTATCTGCGCAATGTCACCAGCGGCGATCTCTTCGGGCTGACAATGGACGCGGGGATGGGCTGGCCGCCCGACCAATTGCGCCGCCCGGAGTACCTCATCCTCGGGATTGCCGGCGGGATGCGCGCGGAGGACGGCGCGCCGCTGGCGTTGGGCCTGCACTCCGGGCATTGGGAGACCGACAGGCTGATGCGCGCCGCCGCCGAGACGTTCACGGCGCGCGGCGCAATTCCGTTCGCCGGCTACCTGACCGATCCGTGCGACGGGCGCACCCAGGGCACGCCGGGGATGATGGACAGCCTGGCCTACCGCAACGACGCCGCCATTGTGCTGCGCCGCCTGATCCGTTCGCTGCCGACGCGGCGTGGCGTGCTGGGCGTCGCCGCGTGCGACAAAGCTTTACCGGCGATGATGATGGCGCTGGCGGCTCAACGCGACGGCGCGTGCGTGCTCGTCCCAGGCGGTGTCACGCTGCTGCCCACGGTGGGCGAGGACCTGGGCAAGGTGCAGACGCTCAGCGCGCGCTTCGCTCAGGGCGAGATCACGCTGGAAGAGGCCGCCGTGCTCGGCTGCCGGGCGTGCGCCTCTCCGGGCGGCGGCTGCCAGTTCCTGGGTACAGCAGCGACCGCCCAGGTGGTGAGCGAGGCGCTGGGGATGGCGCTCGTCCATTCGGCGCTGGCGCCCTCTGGACAACCACTCTGGCTCGACATAGCCCGACGCTCGGCGGAGGCACTGATGAAGCTGGCAGAAGCGGGAATCACGATGCGCGACATCGTCACCGAGGACGCGCTACACAACGCGATGGTGGTCTACGCGGCGTTCGGCGGGAGCACGAACCTGCTGTTGCACCTGCCTGCCGTCGCTCACGCTGCCGGGCTGCCGCGTCCCACCGTCGCGGATTGGGATCGCGTCAACCGTGTCACCCCCCGGCTGGTGGACGTGCTGCCCAACGGCCCGGTCGGCCATCCGACGGTGCGCGTCTATCTGGCGGGCGGCGTTCCAGAGGTGATGCTGCACCTGCGCAACCTGGGCCTGCTGCGGCTCGACGTCCTCACCGTGCAAGGATGTCTGTTGGGCGAATCGTTGGACATGTGGGAACGCTCGGAGCGTCGCCAACGCCTGCGCGAGCGGCTGTTCGCAGAAGATGGCATCGACCCGGACACGGTCATCTTTTCGCCGGAGCAAGCCAAAGCGCGCGGGATCACCAGCACGCTCACCTTCCCCACCGGGAATCTCGCGCCGGAAGGGTCCGTCGTCAAGAGCACGGCGATCGATCCGAGCGTGGTAGATGCGGATGGCGTGTATCGCAAAGTCGGCCCCGCGCGCGTCTTCACCACGGAGCACGCAGCGATTGCCGCCATCAAGGGGCAGACGGCAAATCCTATCCGGCCCGGCGACGTGATCGTCCTCATCGGGCGGGGGCCGCTCGGTTGCGGGATGGAGGAGACGTACCAGGTGACGTCGGCGTTGAAGCACATCTCGTGGGGGAAGGAGGTGGCGCTGATCACCGACGCGCGCTTCAGCGGGGTGAGTACAGGCGCGTGCATCGGTCACGTCGGCCCGGAGGCGCTGGCGGGCGGCCCGCTGGGGCGCGTGCAGGAGGGCGATCTGATCGAGATCATCATCGACCGGGTGAATTTGCGCGGCAGCGTCAATCTGGTAGGCCACGGCGACCGGCGTTATTCCCCGGAAGAAGGCGCGCGTGTGCTGGATGCCCGTCCGCCCCACCCCGACCTGGCGCCCGATCCAGGTCTACCCGACGACACCCGCCTGTGGGCCGCGCTGCAACAGATCAGCGGCGGGACATGGGGCGGGTGCGTGTATGACGTGCAGACGGTTGTGGCGCAATTACAGCGTTGAAGATACAGCCATGCCCCTTGACCAAGATACTATTAATGGTATCATAAAAATATGACTAAAGTCGAAGACATCGTCGCCAACATGAGACGAAACCCGAAAGGAATTCGCTTTCAGGATCTTCAGAAAGTTTGCGATTTCTATTTCGGGCAACCGCGCCAACAAACCGGCAGCCACTGCATCTACAAAACACCCTGGCCCGGAGATCCAAGAGTGAATATCCAAAACGATAAAGGTATGGCAAAAGCATATCAGGTGAGACAGGTTCTAAGAGCGATTGATAGGATGGAGATGCAAAATGGAACTACAAAATGATCGCTACACCTATCGCGTGACCTGGTCAGAAGAAGACCAGGAATATGTGGGGCTGTGCACCGAGTTTCCCGGACTGAGTTGGCTGGCCGGTTCACAAGAAGAGGCGCTCAAAGGTATCCGCCAAATGATAGCGGAAGTCAAGGCAGATATGGAGGCAAATGGTGAACCCATTCCTGAACCGATTGCCCTCAAATCATTCAGCGGTAAGTTCCTGGTACGAGTGCCGCCAGACGTTCATCGTCGTTTGGCGCTCGAAGCTGCAGAGGCTGGTGTAAGTTTGAACCGTCTTGCCAGCGCCAAACTCAGCCAATAGGGGAAAAAAATCACATCGATGGGAGGCAGCTCATGACTTTTCTGAACAAACTTCGCAAACTATTCTCCGGTTCGGGGGAGACCCAATGGCGCGACCAGGACGGTATCTACTTCTACGTGAAGTGCAACAAGTGCGGCTCGCCCGTGCGCATCCGCGCCGACAAACACCACGACCTGCACAGCGATTACGAACGCGGCGGTTACACGCTGCGCAAGGAGATTATGGACGGCACGTGCTTCCGCCTGATCTATGCGACAATCCACTTCGATGAGGCTTATCGCATTGTGGAACAGGAGATTGAGGGCGGGGCGTTCATCACGGCGGAGGAATATCAGGCGTTGGCCCAACCGACAGCGCCGTGAGAGCAACGGGCTCTTCCACAAGGAGGGCGGAGCTGATTCCAACCAAACCCAAACTCCGCTTTTTTTCAATCTCTGCGAACTCTGCGTGCTCTGCGGTGCAATAAAGGAACGGTGCCTTGATTTGCAGATTTCGCAAACCGCAAGGATAATATGCCCCATACCATAGATCGGAGGAACAACTATGAACTTAACACGACATCAAACCCCTGACGGCCCGCGTTGGGCGCTTGACGGCGCGTATTTGGCACCGAGCTTCAACTTGGGCTTGCTGCTGGAACTACCCCGCGAGGCCATCACACCGTTTCTGGCGGCGCTGCCCACAGAGGGCGAAGCCACGGGCAACTTGCTCGCCCCCATCGAACCGACGCAGGAAGTGTGGGCGGCCGGCGTGACCTACCTGCGCAGCCGCGACGCCCGCGAGGCCGAATCGCAGACCGGCGACATCTACACGCGCGTCTACGTGGCCGAACGCCCGGAGCTGTTCTTCAAAGCGCCGGGCTGGCGTGTCGTCGGGTCTGGGGGCGCGATCCGCGTGCGCCCGGATAGCACGTGGGACGTGCCGGAGCCAGAACTCACGCTCGTCATCAACCGCCACGGTGAGATCGTCGGCTATTGCGCGGGGAACGACGTCTCGTCGCGCAGCATCGAAGGCGAGAATCCACTCTACTTGCCGCAGGCGAAAATCTACAACGGCTCGTGCGCGTTGGGGCCGGGCATCCATATCGCCGGTCCGGATACATTCCGCAACGTCCCCATCCGCATAGAAATTGCCCGCCACGGCGAAACCGTCTACAAGGGCGAGGCCGATACATCCCAAATGAAGCGCGCCTTCGAGGAGCTGGCAACCTACCTGTTCCGCGAACTCGACTTCCCGCACGGCGTCTTCCTGATGACCGGCACCTGCCTCGTTCCGCCGAACAGCTTCACACTCAAGCCCGGCGACGTGGTCACGATTTGCGTAGGCGCGTTGGAATTACGCAATCCCGTAAAATGAGAGAAACAGAACCACGAATCTTCACGAATCTCCACTAATGTGCTCTATTCGTGAAAATTCGTGTAGATTCGTGGTCTATCTTTAGGAGGAACAATGGCATTGCAACCAGTTTTAATCAATGGCGAATGGCGCGCATCGGATGCGGTGGGCGAATTCGAGGCTATCAATCCTTCGACGAAGACGGCGCTGCCGGACACCTATCCCGTGTCGAGCGCGGCGGAGGTCGAAGCGGCGATTCACGCCGGGTATGAAGCAGCGGTAATGCTGCGAGCAATCCCACCAGAAGCCATCGCGCGCTTCCTCGAAGCTTACGCCGAGGCAATTGAGGCGCGGACGGACGCACTGGTCGA
>JAIOAS010000086.1 GCA_019873725.1 Chloroflexota bacterium
GTAACGCCGGCCAGCGGATGGTTCATATCGAAGGTCACGGTGTCGCCGGCGATGTCCGTGACGGTGGCGATATACATCATATCCCCCATTTGCACCCGAAAACTCACGCCGACTTCGACCTGTTCGGGGTGCGGGAACTGCGATAACAACGCCGTGTCCACCAACTCATCGTTGTACACACCGTAGCCTTGCTCCGGCGGTACCACGACGGTCAGGGTGTCACCCACCTGCTTGCCTTCCAGTGCATCTTCCAAGCCGGGGATGATGTTGCCCGCACCATGCAAATAGGCGAGCGGTTCGCCGCCCGCTGAAGTATCCAGGATTTCCCCGGCGTCATCCGTTAGTGTGTAGTGAATGTGTACGACTTTCCCATCTGTGATATGCATTGATCTCCTTTTTATTGCCGACAGTTTATGTAGAAAACAATTATCATTATCGTACAAAACCGCAAAAAGCCAAATGCCGGACACAAATGGGGAAACGCATAAACGAATTTCGATCTCGGCGATAGCAAATCCGTGGTCGGCAGCCAGGCTCGACAAAATCACGAATCGGCCTTTTCTTTCCGTTTGCGGTGCGCCCAACTCACCCCCAGGATGGAGGCCACGACCGTCCCTACCACCGTCGTGATGGCGAGCACTTTCTTCGGCCAGACGCGGCGCTTCGACTCCGGCACTGCGGCGTCAGCATCTGGTACTATCAAGGAAGCCTCTTCGGTCAACAAAGGTAGCGAGGCAGCAACGTCCTTCACGAGTGTTGCCGCAACAGGCGAGACAGCGTCTGCCGCATCGGGAAGTTCTACCGGTTGGCGCAGCGAGCCGAACTTCAGCGCGTAGACGTGGGTGAATTCGGCGCCCAACAGGAAAATCTGCGCCGAGTAATAAATCCAGACCAGCAGCACCGCCAACGATCCGGCCGCGCCGAAAATCGAACCGATATTGCTCCAGCGCATATACGCATTGATGAGGATACGACCCACATTGAACAGCAGCGATGTCACCACCGCGCCGATGAGCACATCACGCCATGCAATTTTCACCTGGGGCAAGATTTTGTAGATCACGGTGAACAACACCGTCAGCATCGCCAGGGAAAGGAGGAAATTGCGCATTTGCGGCAGCGTCTCCAAATTGAGGTATTCCGCCACCGCCGTGAGGATGAGTTCCGCGAACAACGACAGCAGCAACAAGCCCCCCACCCCGAAAACCATGGCAATATGGAGGGCACGGCGTTTGAAGAAGTGCACCACGCCGTTCCCCGGACTGGGCGGCGCGCGCCAGATCGTGTCGAGCGCCCCCTGGACGTGGTTGAACAAGCCGGTTGCGCCATACAACAACGTCACCAAACCGACAAACGAGGTGAGAATGCCCGAAGCCGGATTGCCGAAATTGGCGAGCATCGTCTCGATCATCACGGCGGCTTCCAGTCCCACGACGTCTTCGAGTTGGTGGGCAATTTCGGCCTGCGCGGCGCGCTCGCCAAACACCAGTCCGAGGATAGCAATGATGATAATCAGCAGCGGCGTGAGCGAAAAGATGGCATAGTACGACAGCGCCGCCGCCAGCCGCGACGCTTTGTCACGGTGCCAGGCGAGAGCCGTTTCTTTCAGAAGAGCGAAAATAGTTTTCAACCGGTCACCGTGTCCGCATTGTGCCAACCACTCCAATGGGTGAAGCATCTCTTCCACCAGACGGGTTTTGCCGACACCAGCCTCGCCTTCCACCAACGCCAGCTTGCGTTCGCCCCGTTGCGCATCCTCCCACCAGGCCATCAACGTCACGTGTTCTGCTTCTCGCCCCACAAAGGGGAGAGAGGGAGATGAGGGGGGAGGGAGGAAGAGGACGATAGCTCCCCCTCTCGGATGCGCGCGTAGAGCGCAGTGGTCTCTTCGAGCGGTTCCAGCCCCAGTTCATCGCGCAGCAGACAACGGCAACGTTCGTATTGCGCCAATGCTGCGCTGCGCTGCCCGGCGAGCGCCAGCAAGCGCATCAGCTCGCGGTGCGTCTCCTCGCGCCAGGGATCGAGCGCCAGTAATCGCTCGGCAACCGCAATGGCGGCAACGTAATCACCGCGCGCAATGTGGTCCTGTGTCAAACGATGCAAGGCTTGTGATTGCGCCTGATGCAGTCGCTCGCGTTCCACCAACAGCCATTCCTCGAAAGCCGGTGCCGCGTGCAGGTAAAAACCTTCCAGCAGTGGTCCGCGATACAATGCCGTCGCCTGCTGCAAGGAAGCCACGTCGCCAGCGTCCAGCA
The DNA here is from genome assembly GCA_019873725.1 of Chloroflexota bacterium. GTDB lineage: Bacteria > Chloroflexota > Anaerolineae > B4-G1 > SLSP01 > DSWT01. Next base: position 2,256 of record JAIOAS010000086.1, read on the forward strand.
ACGTCTCGAAAACGGCCACATCCAGCCAATACGGAGAAGCAGCCTCAAAAGCGACGGTATGTCGTTCGACGCGCAGATATTCGGGGAACAGCGCATGCACATTGGAGAGCGCGACGCGCAGATTGCCGCCGGCACGCTGCTGCGGGATCTCGCCCCACAGCAGCCCGGCCAACACATCGCGGGCGTGGGGACGCGGATTCAACGCCAGATAAGCCAGCAGTGCGCGGGATTTTTGGGAGACGAAACCCGGCACTTCTTGCGCATTGCCAGGCGGCGGGTCCCCGCGCGCAATCTGTATCCCGCCCAAAAAGGAAAAAATTAGCATCCGCCCGCCCTCTCTGAACGATTCATGAACGATGCTATAGTTCAATTATAGAATAAAAACACGCAATGGGAATTCTACCCAATGAAAACAGAAGACAGCCTCGACAACTACGCTTACATCCTACGCCTCTGGCGCGAGCGCCCGGCCTCGCCAGAACAGATGGCCGTGTGGCGCTTGAGCCTCACCGACGTGCGCAACGGGGAACGACGCGGCTTTGGCGATCCAGAGGCGTTATTGGCGTTCTTGCATGAACGGATAACCACACATAGCAACCGGTCAGCGGTAGAACCTGCCGACAACGAATGAAGCAGCCAATAAACGAACTTGTTGGTGCAATAAAAGAAAAGTCTCCCCCATTCTGAAATACACTCGACGCGACCGGAGACCGGGCGCTTTCGGAAAGGTATGCTTTTACGAACGCTCAAGTGAATGACTCTATTCACTCACAGGAATACGAAGGGAGGAACCTATGAAAACAACGTGCTGGCTGTCAAAAGGAATCAATGTGCTGGTTGTCATGGCGCTGGTGTTGGGACACTTGACCGGGCCGTTCACAACCGTGGCCTCCGCCGCGCCGCCCCCTGCCGCAGAAAAAGCCAGCCACAGCACGGTCACGGCCCTTGCCGCAGCCACGAGCGCCACGAGCAGCGGTAAGGGCCAGATCACAGTGGATGGGCCGTTCGGGGTGCAGGTCAATACTTACAATGGCAATCTGTTTTATCAACGCACGGATTTACTCTTCCCCACGGTGTTACCATTGGCAGTGAGTCTGGCTTACAATAGTCTGCTCAATGCGCAGGTCACTTCCGCCGGATTCTATGGCTGGCGATTCAACTATGATATTGCATACCGTGAGGAGCCTAACGGCATCATCGTCATCGTTTGGGGAGACGGGCGGCAGGTGCGGTATACCGCTCAGGGCAACAATGCCTTCGCCGCGCCGCCGGGGATTTATGATATGTTGACCAGCCCCCAGCCGGGCCAGTATGTGTTGACTACCGCGAACCAGTTCAAGTATTATTTCGATAGCGCACGCCATCAGCGCATAACACGCATCGAACATCCTAATGGACAGGCTTTGGTCTTTGAATATGATGTGCAGGACCTTCTGACTCACATCGCTCATTCTCTAGGACAGCAAATCCAGCTACACTATACCTGGATAGGGGAAACGCCGCGCCTCACCAGCGTCACCGACCCTGACGCTACGCCACCCCGCGTGGTCACTTATCTTTATGATGACCGGGGAAATCTGACCGGCGTCATAGATGCGTTAGGAGAAACGCTATATGCTTATGATGAGCAACATCGTTTGATCCGCATCACCGGGCCAGATGGGAATGAAGCAACCCTGCAATACGATGCTAACAGCCGCGTCGTCGGGCTGTTCTCCGCGTTGAGCGTCCGCTATCTGGCGTATGACGATGTCAACCACCGCACTATCGTAGTGGACACGGTGGAAGGACAGCAATTCAAAACAACATATACATACGACACACACGGACGCATCACGCGCCTGGAAAATGCGCTAGGCCACATCCGCGCATTTACCTGGGATGCGCGCGACAATCCCATCCGGATTACGGATGAGAGAGGCAACACCACGACTTATACCTATAACGAACAGGGGAAACTTCTCACCGCCACGGATGCGTTAGCGCAAACGATGACGTTCACCTACGACCCGACTTTCAACCTGTTAACCAGCATCACCGACGCGCGCGGGGATACCACACATTTCCAATACGATGCGCACGGCAATCTGCAGAAGATGACGACGCCCAGCGGCGGGGTGCATACGTTTACCTACAATGAGCAAGGGTTAATCACCGCCGAGACGAATCCGCTAGGTCAAACCTTCGCTTATGGGTATGATGCTTACGGCTATCGCGCGGTGATGACCGATACTCTGGGGTATGTCACCCGGCTCACGCACGACCATCAAGGCAATCTGTTACGCCTCACCGACCCTAATGGCAATAGCACCGCGCTGACCTACGATGCGCTAGGCCGACCGATAGCGACGTTCGATGGCTTAGACCAACACACCCTTTTTGCCTACGACGCGAGCGGCAACCTGACCAGCAAGACAGACCCCCGTGGCAACACCTACAGGTACGAATATGATGCCGCGGGACGGCTCAGCCAGGTGATTGATCCGCTAGGCAACGTCACCACATATACCTACAATGAGCGTGGCAACTTGATGAGCAGCCGTGACGCGCTAGGCCGACTCACCACGTTTAGCTACGACGCGCTAGGCCGGCGCATCCGTATGACGGACCCCTTAGGGCATACAACAACGTATGCCTATGACGCGGCGCACAACCTGACGCGGCGTGTAGACGCCAACGGGCAGGTCACAACCTACACGTATGACGCCGCCAACCGCTTAACCGCAGTGGACTATCCCAATGCTGCTGACGTGAGTTACACTTATGATGCAGTGGGCAACGTTGTCACCCAGACTACCGGCGCGCTGACGGTAGAAACTGCGTACAATGCCCTGGCGCAACCCACCCAAATGAGCACCTCCCTTCATAACAAAACCGTGCGTTACACCTATGATGTGATGGGGCGACGGACCGCAATGATAGACCCAGACGGTGGAACCACGACCTACGCTTACACGGCTCGCCATCAATTACAATCCATCACCAACCCGGCCGGCCAGCAAGTGACATTTGCCTACGACCCAGGAGGGCGATTGATACGCCAGACCAACGCTAACGGCACATACGCGATTTATACCTACGACCAGGCCAACCGTCTGCAATCTTTGACGAACTATAAGGCCAATGGCGAGGTCATTGCAGGCTATACTTACGAGTATGACACGGCTGGCAATCGAATTCGTCTGACTGAAGCGGATGGCCGTGCGACCACCTACACTTACGATGCGCTGGACCGTTTGATAGGCGTCGCCTATCCCGATGGACGCACGGTACAGTATACGTATGACGCAGTCGGCAACCGCCTGAGCGCCGTTGATTCGGCGCAAGGCATAACCACGTATACTTACGACGCGGCGAACCAATTGCTTACCCAACAAACGCCGACTCAGACGATCACATATAACTGGGATAACACCGGGAACCTGGTGAGTAAAGTGGATAGCGCGGGAACAACCACTTACGCTTACGATGCCGAAAACCGTCTGCTTGACATCGTGTATCCTGGCGGCGCCAGCGAACATTTCGCGTATTATCCAGGGGCAGATGGATTACGGTTAAGCCGAACCACCGCCGATGGTCAAATCACCTATTTCTTCTATGACGGGCAAAACACCCTGTTGGAAACCGACGCCAACGGCGTCACGGTGGCGCGCTACACCGCCGGCCTGGGTATGGATGAATGGCTGGCCGTGCAACGCGGCGGCGCGACCTACACCTACCACCGCGACGGGGTGGGCAGCATCACCGCGCTAACCGATGCGACCCAGGCAGTGGCCGCGACATATCGCTATGACGTTTTCGGCAATCCATTGGGACAGACAGGCCATGTCGTCAATCCCTACCGTTTTGCGGGCCGGGAACTTGAGCTGTTGAGCGGCCTGTACTACAATCGGGCGCGCTACTACGAACCAGCAACCGGGCGCTTCCTCAGCCAGGACCCGCTGGCCGGCGCCTTATCCTGGCCTGTCACGCAAAATCGCTACCCCTACGCTTTCAACAATCCAGCAGGATACACCGACCCAACGGGAAAAGTTGCCCCTCTGGTTGTTGTCGCGGTGGCGGTCGGGGTAATCATTGTAGGCCGTTGGATCTGGAACTTATGTGACACTGCCCAATCCGCGGCCCAAAGCGTGGCAGACGCCCAGGCGGCCGGGCAGAGATACCGCGATGCGATTAAGAGCGGCGACATAGAGCAAATTTTGAATGCCCGTAATGATTTTGTATCCAAGTACACCAAAGCCGCCGGCGCGCTCGGCACATTGGGGGCCAGCATGCCGTTCACTTCTGCGGCCGGCACGCCCATTACTTCTATCTCGGATATCGTGGTAGCAGCGTCTGTGGACCTGGTCGCCAATATCTTGAATAAAATCGCCGAAGAACAAGGCGTGGCTCGAAAGGACCTTACAGTTCAAAATGTCCTCAATGCGCTTGAATCTGGAAGTCTTAACAAAAAAGAAGAAGCAGCGATTCTTGAATATCTGTTGAAGCCACTTAACAAAGCGGGGAATGACAAGAAAGACGATACCGCCTCCGTTGCCGGCCCGCAGCTCCCCGCCGCCGGCGCCACCGGGGTTGTGACGGAGTATGGAGTATTATGGAGTAGGGAGTACGAATTACGAATGACGAATGACGAATCACCCCTCCCTGTGTACCGTCGTTCGCCCCGTATCGCCCTCCTCTGGAATGGCTTTGCGGAAGAAGCTGCCGCGTTCCTCAACGCGCTCGGCGAACCGTATGACGTGCTGGACGTGAACTTTTCCCCGGCCGTCGCCGCGCTCTATCCCGTGCTGCTCATCCCCTCCGGCGGATTGTATGGATTGGAAGGCTCCGCCTCGTTCCGCGCGCGGCTGGAGGCTTACGCCGCGCAGGGCGGGGTGATTCTGGCTTCGACGCAGCAACGCGGCTATGAGTTCTCCGCGCTGCCCGGCGGACTGAGCGGCTACGGTTGGACTGAAGACCAGTCCTGCTTCGACGCGGCGGCGTACTTCCCGCAGTATCACCAGGCACTTTCCAGCTTCAGCCAGCAATACATCAATGGGTTGGTAGATGGCTATTTCACAACCTATCCAACCAACACGGTGACGCTGCTCACCCGCGACAAAAACGGCTACCCGGCGGCATTGCTCTATCCCTACCCCCTCACTTCCCCCCCATCGGGGGGGACTAAGGGGGGGTACGTCATCGCCACCACGCTCTACGCTGATTGGGGACGCAGCAACTACCAGTATTCGCAGCACGATCACCGCGTCTGGCGGGATATGCTTGCGTGGGGAACGCTGCTGCCGGAGTCCGGAACATTCCCGGATTTCACGCCGGGCGGCGCAGTGAACGTCAATGTGCGCCTGCAGAACGTCTCCGGGCAAACGGCGACCTCGGCGCGCCTCATCCTGCTCAACCCGGATAAGGGGATTGTGGAGCAGCGTACTGTGGCAGCGGCCATCGCGCCCGGCGAAACGCTCAGCGTGACCTTCGCCGCCACAGCCGGCAACGCGCTCGGTATCTGGGCAGTGGATTACATCCTGCTCGATGCTGTCGGCACCGCGCTGCAAGACCAGGCCATCGGCACGGCGTTTGTCGTCAGCAACCCGCACCCCACCCTGGGCAATACCCGTGCCTGGGATTTCTGGATTACCGCACCTTCCGAGGACTGGGTGCAGGGCAGCGTCGGCGAATTTACCTTCCACATCCACAATCGGACGGCGCAAGATCGTTCCAATGTCCAGGTGCTCTACGGCTTCCCGCATCACACCTGGGAAGGCGGCGGCCCAGCTTACGGCAACTTTGACGGGTTGCGCTATGATGTAGGAACTGTCCCCGCCGGGCAAGAGGTCACGGTCACAATCAGCCAGACCATGTTCACCACCGACCGGCTATTTGGTTATCTCCGCGATAGCAGCACGAACAGCTTCCTGGCGCCGAGCATTTCATTCCAGATTCGTCACCTGCCGGCAGCGGCGCGTGTCACGCTACACCCCGCGCAAAACACCTATTGGGGCGCCGATACAATTACGCTCAATGCAGCCATACACAATCTGCAAACGGCAGCGTGGGAAGCTGTTCTCCGTTTGCAGATACTCAATCCCCAACAGCAGGTGGTATACCAGACTACATTCCCGCAGCCATTGCCGCCCAATGGGCAAGTCAACCCGGTCTTTACCTTCACCCTCCCCTCGCCTGTGACTTTTGGGATGCACACGGCCCGGCTTGAGGTGCTGCGCGGCGAAGCCAGTGTTGGCTTTGCCCAGGCGTCCTTCAATGTGCCACAACCGCCCCTCGCGGTGACCGCGCAAGGCCCGGCGGCCTATCGTCTGGGCGAGGATAACGCGGTCACATTCACCTTGCGCAACGAAGGCGGGACGGCTATAGATGCCGGAACGTTCAACGCCCGGCTTGCCGCGCCATCCGGCGCAACCCTGTGGAGTGTCAGTACCCCCTTCACGCTGACCGGTTGGCAAACGGGCACGCTCGCCTACACCCTCCCCTTCTCCACCGCCCTGGGCATCTACACGCTGCACTACGAAGCGCGACTGCACGGCAATCTGCTTATCCGCGACAGGTACGCCATCCCCGCCGCCTACGCCGTCAGCGTCCAAACGGACAAAGACCGCTACGCCGGCAGCGAGACGATGGCAGTCAACGTCAACGTGCAGAACATCGGCGCATTTGAAGAAACGCTGAACACGCAGTTGGAGGTCCCCGACGCGCCCTTCACCCAGAGTCAAAACGCGACGCCTGCGCCGGGCGCAACGGCGGTTCTGTCTTATACTGTTCTGTTAACCACAGCCATTGACGGCGGCGTGCACCCCTTCACCGTCACGCTGACCACCGGCGCCGGCGCATCTTCGGCCAAAGCCTTCCAATATATCATCCTGCCGGCCGACCTGCGCTTGAGCCTGGACAATGCTGCCTACACGGTGGGCGGCGCGCTGCCGGTGCGGTTGACCAATATCGGCGGCGGGCAGACGGCCTACAGCGGCCAACTCCTGCTGCGCGATGGCGACGGGCGGCTGGCGGCGGTGGGGATCACCAGCGGCATCATAGGCAGCGGCGCAACGACGAGCTATCCACTGGCGCTGCCGGATGATCTGGCCAACGGCCTCTACACGCTCAAAGCGACGTATTACGCCCACAGCACCGGTCAGCGCGTCGAACTTACGCGCATCATCGCCGTGGGTGGCCTGGAAGCGCAACTCGTCGCCGCCACGGATGCGCCGGTCTATCACTCCGGCGATCCCATCACGGCGACCGCCTGGCTCACCAACACCGGCGGCTACGCCGTCGTCAATGGGCGACTAAGGTTGGAAGCTATCTCGATGCTGGGCGTGGGGCCGCTGGCAGGCATCGTGCAGGACGGTGAGGAACAACGGGTGCCTGGCGCGCGCATCACACTGGATGACACGGCAACAGCCTGGACGAACCTGGCCGGTGAGTTCCGCTTCGAAAGCGTGAGCGTGGGCCAGCATACCTTCCGCGTCGAGCGCGTGGGCTACCTCACCTACACCGGCACGCACTTCGTCGTCGGGCCGCAAGCGCCGCTCGCCTTCACGTTGACGCCTCAGCCTGTCGCAAAGTTGTCCGGCGTCGTGCGCGCCAGCGGCGGCGTCACCCTCGTCGTTGGCGCGGATGTGATGCTAGTCGCCAGTTCTCCATCCTCTTCCCTCAGTCAACAGCATCGGCGGACGGGCGAAGATGGCACGTATGCTTTTGCCAACCTCACGCCAGGCGACTACACCCTCGCTGTGATCACCCCCGGCTTCGCCCCCTATACCACTACCCTCACCCTCAACGCCGGCAACAACACCCACGACGCGGAATTGACGCCATATTCGGCATGGCGTTTGCCTTTCGCTGTTCCACGTCTGGCGCGTCCCCTCTTCCAAAATCAAAAATCCACAATCCACAATCCGCAATCCAAAGTTCCCGGTTTGGCCTCGCCGGCGCGCATCCCCTTGCTCACCGACGTTGGCGGGACCATCATCACGGATACGACCTGGACATTAGCCGGCAGCCCCTATGTGCTGACCTCGGACACGGTCATCACAGGCGGCGTCACCCTGACAGTAGAGCCGGGCGTGACAGTGATGGGAAACAACGACGTCGAGTTGAAAGTGCTCGGCCATCTGACGGCGGTGGGCACGCCCGCGCAGCCCATCACCTTCACCTCCGCCACCAACACCGGCGGCGGGCAGTGGTCAGGTCTGGTCTTCGACGGCGGCACGGGCCATTTGCGGCACGTCACCGTGCGCTACGGCGGGCAGGACAACACCGCGCTGGGCAGCAGCATCGGCAGCAATATCGTCGCCCGCAACATCACCAGCGGCGAACTGCGGCTGGAGCAGAGCTATCTGCGCAACGTGTATCACTATTATGCCGACTATGGCCTCTACGTCACCAACAGCCGCGTCGTCGTCAGCGACACCCTCTTCGCCAGCAACGGCAACGGCACCGGCGATTACGCCTTCTACGCTATAGGAGCGAGCACGGTTGTAACCATTACCGGTGGTACCTTCCAGAACAACGCCGGACGCGCGTTGGGCGCGGCTGACGGCGCGCAGGTGATTGCGCGACACTCGCGCATCCATGACAATGGTAGCTACGACGCCGTTCAAACCGACAGCATCCCATTGGACGCGCGCTACAACTGGTGGGGCCAGTCACCGCCCTCGGTGGGCAAATTCTCCGGCAGCGTGCTCTACACGCCCTGGATCATCACCGGCACGTTTACCGGCGGCTACTTTGATTTGGCCGACGACGATGACGAACCCAACGAAACGTTCGTCCAGGCCACTTTGGCGGAAGGTATCAACACCGAATTAACCGCCTTCCTCGACCCGCCCGGTGATGTGGATTCCTACCGTCTGGAAGTGGGAGAACCAGGTATCCTGCTGGCGTTGGCCGACGCGCGCGGGACGCCGCTGGCGCTGCGGGTGCGCCTCTACGATGTAAATGAATCACTGCTGGCGACGTTCACCGGCGCGGCGGGTGCACTCGTCACCGCAACAGCAGAGATTGTCCCCGGCGTCTACTTCATCAACGTGACCGGCGTAGGCAACGCCGACAAGACGAGCAGCCACTTACCCTATCACCTTACGCTCACGTTGACCGACCTGCGCGCCAATCTGGTGGCCGATACATCGGCGCAAGCCGGACGAACATACAACTTCGGGACGTTCAGCGTAGACCTGTTGCCTGGCGCATCCACAACGTTGGCCGCGACCGCGCCGCCGAGCCTGACGACGCCCGGCGGCTACTACCTGGTGGGCGCGTTGGAGAACACGCGGGGACAAAGCCTGGCCGAGTCGCTTTCCACCTTCTTTATCAGCGATAGCGCCGTGGCACTGACTTTGCATACCGACTACGCCGCTTATCGCCCCGGCCAAACCGTCCAGGTCACAGGTGAACTCCACAACACCGGCGCGAGCACCGTCGGCCCGCAAGCCTTCACCCTGACGCGCAATGGCGTCGCTTTCCACACCGAGAGCGTCATCCTGCCGCCGTACAGCGTCTACCCCTTCACCGCGACGACCAGCGCGCCGGGCGCGACCGGGCAGTTCACGCTGACCGGGCAGATGGATGCCGCCGTGGTCACGGCGATTCTGCCGGTCGCGGCGCCGGCCATCGCCGCGACGTTCGACGCGCCGGCGTGGCAGTTGGATGGCGCGGGACCGTGGGAGGCCCGGCTGAGTCTGGCGAATCAGGGTCTCGTCGCGGCGACGGTCGCGGTGGACTTCCACGGCGAGGCGCATGCGCTCGCGCTGCTCCCCGGCGATCTGACCGTGTTGACGCGCACGCTGGCCTTCACCCAGACCACCACGCTCGTCATCACCCTCAGCGGCGACGTCACTCAAACACTCACGCAGACTGTCGCCGTCAGTGCCGCGCCGCAGCTCGCGCTCGCCCCCGCCGACCCGCAGCACGAAGGCGAGGTAATCATCCCCTACACGCTCGTCAACCCCGGCGCGGTAGAATTGGTGGCAGAAGTGATGTTTGAGTCGGCGGTCAGCCGTCAGCCATCAGCCATCAGCAATCAGCCGTCAGCTATCAGCAGTCAGCCGACGGCAGCCTTACAACAACAGGGCATCGCCTGGATTACACCATCTGCCATTCGCCATTTGCCATTTGCCATTCACCATTCGCCACTCGTCGTTCGCGCCTACATCCTCCCTGCCGGCGGCGTCGTCAGCGATACGCTCGCCGTTGACCTGGCGCGCGGCGTGCAAACGGTCAACGCCACCCTACGGGTGGACGCGGCCCACAACCCCGGCCTGTTCAGCCACAACCCGGTGGATTTCTGGGAACAGTCCACTGCGGCCAGTTTCACCGTCAAAGGCGATAACGACCTGCGCCTGAATGTCAGCGGCGCGCCCACCGTGGCCGTTGCCATCACCAACGCCGGCTGGAACGCTTTCACCGGCACGCTGCACGCGCTCGGTCAACGCGAAGCGACCTTCTCCCTGAACGAGCAAGCCATCCACGTTCCCACCGCTGCCGCGCGGACCTACACGGCGACCGTGGACACGACCAACCTCGCGCCCGGCCCGTACACCGTCACCCTGGAAGTATGGACGGACGACGGCGCGCTCGTCGCCACAACCGCGCTCACCGGCGCAGTACAGTCGCCCGATTTCGTGGTGACAAAGGTACCCGCGCAAACCACGCTGGCCGGCAATCAAGAGACCGTGCTGGTGTTCGGCGTGGAAAATCGCGGCGCCGCCCCCGACCTGGCCGCCTTCCATCTGGCGCTGGGCGATCTCAAGGACGAGACGCAGCAGCAATGGATTCCCGCCGGGGCGACGGGCTGGTTCACCTTCACTGTGTACACACCGCTGGACATGCCCTCGTTGGACGTATTGAGCGCGTATAACGTCACCTCGCCGCTTGATCCGGCCGGCGACAGCGGGCGCATGGTCTTCCACGTGGACGGCGTCACGCTGGAGGTCGCCGCCGCCACCGACCAGCCGGCCTACGACGAGAGCGCGCCGTTCACCTTCACGCTGACCATCACCAACACCGGCGCGCGCGCCACCGGCGATATGACGGTGCTTGTCGCCTTCAACGGCATCACCCAGACCCGCGCGCTTTCGCTGACGGCGGGGCAATCCAGGGCGTTGGCCTTCCCCTATCAAGCCACCTTCACCGGCAACCGCCAGCTTTTCTACGGCGTGTACGGCGCGCAGACAGATCGCGGCGCGTATCTCAACACGCGCTACCTCTACCAGCGCCATGCCGCCGCCACGGTGATGCTGGATCGGCAGGTCTACGCGCCCGGCGCAACACTCAAAGCGACCGTGCTCACCCCGTTGACACGCGGGCGTCTGGTCGCGTATGCCTTCGGCACAGCGCAAGCCGTGGCGGTCCGCAACGGCGTGACCCTGTCCTTCGCCATCCCCGCCGATGCGGAACGCGGCTCGCACGCGCTCTACTACGTGATTTACGGCTCTGACACGCCGGCCGATGGCCGCGAAATGGCGGTATGGTTCGACGTGGCCGCGCCCTGGGCGCGCGTCATCGAATCGCGGCTCGGCCCATTGCCCACCGCGCCCGGCGAGCGCATCACGGTGACGCTGACTATCGCCAGCGACGCCGCCCGCGACCTGACCGTCTGGGCCTGGCTGCGCTATCCCGACGGCAGCGAGGGTGCGCCGACGGCCTTCCCCACGCATCTGGAAGCCAGCCTCAACAACCAGGCCACCGTCAGCGCCGTGGTGACGGATACGCAGATGGGGCTGTATCAACTGCTGTACCGGCTGCAGACACCCACCAGCCAGGCGCGCACGGCTTTCGCAGCGAACGCACCAGTCGCACTGGCTGCCGATGGCAGCGAAACATTCGACGTTGGCCCGGCGGAGTTGATGCGCGCGAGCGCCGTCACGCTCACGTACCCGAACGGCAATGAGCCGGTGCGTATCGTGTTGGAAGTCTATTCTGCCCACGGCGGTGCAACGCAGGTGACGCTGACGTCCGATGTTGGCGCAACGACGAATCAGGCGATCACACTGCAACCCGGCCTCCAAACGTTCACCGTCACGCTGGCAGGGCCGCTGGCGCCCGGCCGGCGCACGGCGCGCGCCACGTTGACGATGCAAGGGTATTACGCCACGCGCGTGGCCGCCTTCGACTACGGCGCGGCCCTGCCTGACTTACGGCCTGGCGCGCCCAGCGTAGCCGGCAGCGGGCTCGTCACACGCACGCTCACGGCACTGGTGGGCAATAGCGGACAAAGCGCCGCCGCTACAACCACTGCGCACTTCTACGACGGCGATCCGGCGCAGGGCGGGACGCTCATCGGCAGCGTCGCTGTGCCGGCGCTGGCAGCAGGGGAAACGACCGCGCTGACGCGCGTGTGGGACATCGCCGGCAAGGGAGGCGCGCGCACGCTTTACTGCGTGGTAGCGCCGGTGACAGAGTGGGACGTGACCAATAACAGCGCGCAATCCGCCGCCATCTTACCACGTTTAGATGCAGGGCTGACCGTCGCGCCAGTGAGTTTCTTGCCGGGTGGCGTGGCGACGTTCACCACACGCTTACGCAACCTGCAAGATGCGGCGGCGCTGCCGACAACGTTCACCCTCACCGTGCGTTCGCCGTTGGGGACGGTAGTTTATAGCCATACACAGACACTCACGCTTAACGCCGGACAGGAGCGCATCTTAAGCACAAGCTGGACAAGCGGGAAAGACGCGCAGCCCGGCGCTTACGCCGTGTTGCAAGAAGCAGTGGCCGTCACCGGCGAGCGTGCGTTGACAAGTGGAACGTTCACCGTCAACGCCATCGAGCCGCAACGAGAATGGCGCATCTACGTGCCGCTGGTGATGCGGAACAGGTAGGAACAGTCGTTACGCGGGCTGTTTTCTTTGGACAGGATTAACAGGATGAAGAAAGGTTTCTCGTCTTGAAAATCCTGTTAATCCTGTCGGGGAAAATGGTCAAGTGCGTCACTACGTAGGATTTACGCAAAAAGGGAAATTCTACCGCAGAGTACGCAGAGATTTTTATAGTTTCTCTGCGTCCTCAGCGTCCTCTGCGGTGGAAAAAGATGAATGTGCCGATTCGCTCATTCGCTGATTCGCCGTTTTGCTCATCCGTCCTTCCGCCCCACCAGGATGATGTGGACATTCACGAACGTCGCTTCCGGTGTACCAAAATCGCAAGGGTGCAGCCATTCGACAACGGCAGGCGGCGCGGCAGCGATCAACGCTTCCAGACACGCCTTCGTGCTCGGCAGCACCGCCTGGGTCGTCGTCCATTCGTCGAAACTGTGGGACTTCACGAGCGTTTCGACGTGCTCCAGCGTTAGCCCGGCAGCCGCAAACGCCGCGCGCCACTCCGTCTCCGTGAGCGCATGATTGTGGCTTGGATCGCGCAGCTTCTCGAACGCCTCCACATACCCGGCGACCAGCGGGTCCTCCGGCATCTGCTGATCCTGGACGAGCACCAACCCGCCCGGCTTCACCACACGCGCCGCCTCCTTGACGAACTGCGCCACGTCGTCGAAGTGATGCGGCGCGATGCGGCACGTCACGAGGTCGAAGCTATTGCTGTCGAAAGGCAGATTTTCCGCGCGCGCCTCCCGGAATTCGACGTTGCGCACGCCCTTGCCGCTGATGTACGCCTCCGCCGCCTTGAGCATCTGCGGCGTGAGGTCGCTGGCGACGACGTGCGCGACGTGCGGCGCGAACTTCAGCGCCGTGTGCCCTCCACCCGTCGCCACGTCGAGGACATGCCAGTAGGGCCGTGGCTGCGCGAGTTCGAGCAAGCGATCCAGGTCCGCGCCCCTGGCGTGCGTTTGGCTGGTCACGTAGTTCTGGGCGTGTGCGCCGAAACGTTGTTGAGAGAGTGTACTCATTTATGTCAACGATACTCAGTAGATCCAAAAATGCTCCAAGGGGATCGTCAGATCCCCGTTCTGGTCTGGATCTGGCGATCCAGACCAAGCAAAATTGGATCTACTGATACTGCTCAAACAAGCGTCTGCTTCACTACCGCGACTTCGTTACGCATCAGATAAAACTTGCCGGTAATTCGCGGTTTGCCCAAGTCTTCACCCTCCGGGATGTTTTCAAAGGACACAAAGCCGTCGCGGTCGTTGATGAAGAACCACAAGCGTTTCTCGTCGTTTTCGCGCACGATGACATGGATCCCTTCAGGTACACCGGGCCATAGCGGGGCAAGGCCGTTGCGTTCCTGAAGCGCGGGGAGCAACTGCTCCAGAATCCCCTCGGTGAAGTATGTGCCCACATAGATCACGGCACCCGCGCCGATTTTCTTCATCATCACGGCGGGCTTGCGCTCAAGGTGCAGGCGACCTTCCCACCGCGCTATAACCGCGCCGCCGGGCAGCACGTCCAATTGCTCATACCAATGCACAGTGGGAACTTTCGCCTTGGGGAAGTTGATCGATAGCGGGCGTTTGTCGGGCGCGTTCTGCCGCCCGTATTCCGCCACCCGCGCGCCCGTCAATGGGATCAACACGCCGGGCGGCGTCTCGGCGATGACGTTGTTATGCCAGTCCTTCGTCGCCGTCCGCGCGCCGATGACGAGCGTGCCGCCGTTCTCCACGAAACGGGTCAGATTTGGCACCCAGTCGGGATTGAAAAGCGCCCAGTGGGGGATGATGTAAGCCTTCAAGCCGCTCAAATCATCTGAAGGATGCACACAGCCCACCGCGTAACCGCGTTCGTAGAAAAAGCCGTGGATCAGCCCGGCAACCTGGTACGGTGAAGGCAGCCCCAACGAGAGCGCCTCGTGCGCGTCGTAGACCTCCATATCGGCAGCCGCGACGCCCACATCCACCCGCACGTGCGTGCCGAGCACTTCCGGGCCGAGAACCTGTAGCACTTTACCGAGTTGCTTGACCTCCTCGTAGCGGCGGCGGGGGACGTTATCGTGATCGAGGATACCACACCAGTACTCCTCCGCGCCGAAGCGACACGTCCGCCAGCGGAAGAAGAGCAAGCTATCCGCGCCGTGGGCTATGGACGTGTACGCCATCCGCTTGATCTCTTCCGGTTCGGGATTGTCGTGGAAGTAGCCGCCCTGGCCGCCCGGCCCGGATTGTTGCTCCGGGATCATGAAGTTGCCCGCCCAGGCGCGGGCGTGATCCAGGTTGAATGCCTGACTGAGAGGCCGGTGTGCCGGATCGGGATCGAAGAACGGATACACATCGTACCCCAGAAAATCCAGGTCTTGGGTAAACTCACCGCGATAATCGATATGACGGAACGTCCCGTTGTGGGTGATAAACCACGCCGGGTTCGCCGCCCGCAGAATTTCCACCTGCTCGTGCTGGAAGCGGGTGACGTTCCACGAAATAAAGCGGGCGTAGTCCAGCAGATGCGCGGGATTGGCGTAAGCGGGTTTGGCGTTCTTGGGTGTCTGGATTTCGTCAAAGCCGCTGTAGGTGAGCGCCCAGAACGCATTGCCCCATGCAGCATTAAGCGCACCGATGTCGTCGTGATACTTTTCGCGCAGGAACTCGCGGAACGCGGTCTGACAATTTTCGCAGTGGCACTCGCTGAAGTGGCAATTCAACTCGTTGTCGGTTTGCCAGCCCACCACGTGGGGATTATCCGCGAAATGCTCCGCCATCGCCTGGGTAATCGTGCGGCTGTACAGGCGGAAGACGGGACTGCTTGGGCAGGCATGCTGGCGCGAGCCGTGCTGCATCGCTACGCCGTCCGCGTTGACCCGCAGCACGTCAGGATGCGCGCGGGTGAGCCAGCGGGGTGGCGTTGCCGTCGGCGTGCAGAGGATGGTGGCGATGCCCTTCTCGCCGAGCCGGGCAATTGTCTCGTCGAACAGCGCAAAGTTGAATTCACCCTCGCGCGGTTCCATCAAGTCCCAGGCGAACTCAGCCATGCGCACCACGTTGAACCCGGCTTCGGCCATCCATTCCGGGTCTTTCGCGCGGGTGGCGGCGTCCCAATGTTCTGGATAGTACGGCGCACCGTAGTAAAACGTTTGCAAATTCGTCGGATTTTTGTGCGAAAGGTTTCGGGTCATCTTTTCCTCCATAAATCATAAACCGCTAATCACGCGAATCTACGCGAATTAATGAAAACATGCCATGAAATTCGGTACGCGGATTACCACGGAAAACACGGATTTTCTCATCAAAAAAAGAATCCGTGGAGTCCGTGAAATCCGTGTACGATAAACCCATTCACGCCACCAACACCTTCATCACCCGCCCGCGCTTGTAGCCGACGGCAACCTCGAAGTAGCCACCGAGCGCCTCGTCGAGCGCTGCGTCACCGGTATCGACGCGCAGGCCGGGCAACTGGCGCATTTTGTCTTCCGCGCCGACGACGAGGATA
>JAIOAS010000087.1 GCA_019873725.1 Chloroflexota bacterium
AAAAGCCTTAAGCGTGCCCATCACTTTACCTCCACAAGTCCCCTATCATACCCCAACCAGGCCAGGCGACAAGTGACTTGTCGAATTGGCGATTTCCCTCTATACTTCGGGGAGAGGGACAAAATGCCTGGAGAAACACAATAAAAAACGATTCCGGCAGGAGATTGAGGAGGGAAAATAATATGGAAGAACTTGTGCAGATCTCTCTCCCGGCAGCTCTGGTGAATAAACTCGATCAGGTGGCAAATCTACGGCACACCGATCTCGCTACAATCGTTTCACAAGCCATCGAACGTTATCTCAGAGAACAAGCGCATCAAGAAATCGAACAAGAGCAGCAGGCTTATGCGGCGCAACACGCGCAATTACTTGCGACATACGCCGGTCAATATATCGCGATGTACCATGGTCAGGTCATAGATCACGACGAGAACCGCGCAGCGTTGAGCCAGCGCGTGCGTAATCGTTTTGACCGTGCTCCTGTGCTAATTACACCGGTGTTGGCGCAACCGCAACAGACCATCATCGTGCGTAGCCCACGCCTGCTGGAGCAAACCCCATGACCCACCGGCAACCTTTTTCAAATGCTTATTTCCCTCCAATGCCAGTCGTGGACGTATGGATTGCCTCACCAATCGAGCAGGCCTGGGTGGGGCCTTTTACTGCTATCATTGATAGTGGGGCCGACTTCGCCATCGTGCCTCTTTCGCTACTATTGCCGCTTAACCCACCTGTCGTGCGCCCTGCCACACTCAGCAGCCATTGGCAAGAAGGACATTCTGTCTACGTCTACGAAATAGACCTGCGCCTGGGAGACATAACACTCCCTGTGGTTGATGTTGCAGGCGACCCATTCAGCCAAGAAATTCTACTAGGACGCAACGTGCTCAATCGGCTGGATATACGCTTACAGGGGCCAGAGCAGGTAACGCACCTGTTAGCATAGATGTGGACAAGTGTCATCCCACAAAAGTTTAGGGATTATCCACATGGTGCACCATGCGCGCGGGTTCATTCACCGCAGAAGTCGCAGAGCGCGCAGAGAAAGCCTTTTTCATATCTCTCTGCGGCCTCAGCGTGCTCTGCGGTGAGATTTGGGTAATCACCAGACAAAAGTGTCTGCGGTCACCGTTAATCAAACATAAGCAGGGAGGAACCATGCATACAGCACAGAAAGCGATAGGTGTCTTGATATGTATGACCTTGTTATCCGGCTGCGGCCTCATCGGGCGAACGCCCACCCCACTCCCCGGCCTGGCCTCGCCCACGCCAGATGTGCTACCATCTCCGGTGATCGTGGAACCGGAGACGGCAGTTCCGCCGACGCCGACGTTTGTGCCGCAACCCACCTTCACCCCACAGCCGGGCGCAGCAGTATCGCAGGTCATCGTCCTGGACTACCCGCAGGGCGGCGAAACGGTCGGCAATCCCCTGACGGTGCGCGGGCGTGCAGCGTTAACGCCGTTCGAGGCAACACTTGTCGTGCGCGTGTACGACGCGTGGGGACAACTGTGCGGCGTCGCGCCGATTATGACACAAGGGGAGTATGGCGGCCCGGCGACCTTTGAAGGCAGCATCGCTTACGGCGGTGTGCCGGGCGCGGGCCGCGTCGAAGTGGCAGACGTGAGCGCCAAAGACGGCAGCGACATTGCCAAAGCTTCTGTCGCGGTGACGCTGGCGGGGTTCCCCGGCGGTGGCTACGTCGAAATGCCCGCGCCGCTGGCCCAGGTGACGATCCCCACCCGCGTGTTGGCGCGCGTGGGGCAGCCAGGCGAGCAGGTCAATGTGACGTTGACCTGGGACGACGGCACGCAGTTCGCGCACGTGGTCACGCTGTTACCCGGAAAGGACGGGCGCGGGCTGGCAGTCATCAGTATGGACTGGGTCGCCGATCCACGCCCTCCGCACCCGCTCACGCAAGGCGCGACACTCTACATCCACAATCTGGCAGGGCAGCTCCTGGCACGGCAGCCGTTGACCGTGCTGCATCCCAATGACGCCAATACGCTCGGCGTCAACGTCTACTGGGTGCGCAACGAACAGGTCACGCCGCAGCCGATTCGCGTCCCGCGCACGTTGGGGATCGGACGGGCTTCGCTTGAGGCGCTGCTGTGGGGGCCGGTTCCCGACAACCTCGACGGCTTCGAGACTGCCATCCCCTTGCCTGCCGAAGTGCTCACGGCGGCCAATCGCGGCGCGGATTGGGGCGAGCGTGTGCGGGTGATGGGCCTCACGATCGTCAACGGCGTGGCGCGCGCGGATTTCTCGAAAGAACTGCTGGCGAACGCCGGCAACGCAGCCCGGATGTCGCTCATCCGCCAGCAAATCGAGCAGACGCTGCTGCAATTCAGCACCGTCAAACAGGTCATCATCACCGTGGAGGGGCAGGCGGGAATGTTGGGGCCGTAAACGCATGTTGAGCGGCGCAGAAAGTTGTGTGGGTGCTGCGCTTGATAGAGGAATTCGTTTGTCCCAAAGTTAAGCTCCACTGCACTATTCGGGAATGTCCGTTAGTGGCAAACGAGAAGGTTTTTGAGAATTATTAGCGGTGAGGCCAATTCCCCAGAATTGCGCCTTTTTGCTTTTCCTCGCCAATGCCTGCTTTTGCCGCTAACGCTCGCCGTTGCATATTGGGCAAAACATGAGAAGATAGCAGAGTGCAAGAAGCAAGAAGCAGGATGCAGTAAAAACCGAGGAATGATAGCGAGTTTATGAACGAACGTCGAACGATCTCCCCAGAAGTAGAGCCGGAAGAAGTGATGTTGGATCGAGCATTGCGCCCGCAACGGCTGGATGACCTCATCGGTCAGGACCGCGTGCGCGAGAACTTGCGCATCCTCATCGAAGCCGCGAAAGGCCGCAACGAGCCGATGGAGCACGCGTTATTCTACGGGCCGCCCGGTTTGGGGAAAACGACGCTGGCTCATGTCGTGGCCAACGAAATGGGCGCGAATATCCGCATCACGGCCGGCCCTTCAATCGAGCGGGCGGGCGACCTGGCGGCGATTCTGAGCAACCTGCGCGAGAAGGAAGTGCTGTTCATCGACGAGATTCACCGCCTGGGGAAGGTGGTGGAGGAAATCCTCTACCCGGCCATGGAAGATTTTGCGCTGGATTTGGTCATCGGGCAGGGGCCGGGGGCGCGCACGGTGCGCCTGAGCCTGCCGCGCTTCACCGTGATCGGCGCGACAACGCGGCTGGCGCTGCTCTCCGCGCCGCTGCGCACGCGCTTCGGCGCAACATACCGCCTGGATTTTTACGACCAGGCGTCGCTAGAGCGCATCGTTGAGAACGCAGCGCGGGCATTGAAAATTCCTCTTGAACCGGCGGGCCGCGCCGAGATTGCCCGTCGGGGCCGCGGGACGCCGCGCGTGGCGCTGCGCGTGCTGCGCCGCGTGCGCGACTATGCGCAAGTGCGCGGCGACGGCGTCGTCACCGGCGACCTGGCCGCCGAGGCGCTGGCGCTGTTGGAAATCGACGCGCGCGGGCTGGACGACCTCGACCGCCGCGTACTGCACACCATCATCGAGAAGTTCGACGGCGGACCGGTGGGCCTGGAGACCATCGCCGCGTCGGTTGGCGAGGCCGCCGATACGATTATGGATGTCGTTGAACCATACCTCTTGCAACTCGGCTTCATCGGGCGCACGCCCCGCGGACGGGTGGCGACCCGCCTGGCCTACGAACACCTCAACATCCCTTACACTCAGTTAGAACAGGCTGCGTTGTTTTAAGAGATACGACCTGAGCAAGTTTGGCTACGCAGATAACAAACCACAGAGACACAAAAGAGCACGGAGTTTCCTTCAGTTGAATCTCTGTGTCCTCTGTGACTCCGTGGTAAAAATCCTGGCGCAAATGCCACAACACCATACAAGACAGAATTATGCTGACCACAGGGACGCTATTACAGAACCGTTACCGGATCGAACGCCTGCTGGAATTCGGCGTGATGGGCGCGATGTATCGCGCCTGGGATACCCAGCGGAATATGCCGGTGACGGTCAAAGAGCTGACGCCCCAACCCGACCTGGATGGCGCCGTTTTGGAGCGGCTGCGGCGCGAGTTGGAGCGCGAGGCGCAGGTTCTTCGTACCCTGCGCCATCCGGCTATGACGACGCTGCACGATTTTTTCCACATCGAGGATTCCGGCAACACCTACCTGATTATGGATTTCGTGGAAGGGGAAAGTTTGGCGGACTGTATCACCCGCGTCGGCCCGTTGCCCGAAGCACAGGTCAAAGCCTGGGCCACGCAGATTTTGGACGCGCTGGAGTTCTGCCACAACCACGGCGTGCTCCACCGCGACATTAAACCGCAAAACATCATCCTCCGTCCTGACGGACAGGCAGTGCTGGTCGGTTTCGAATTGGCGAAGCTCTGGGATCCCAACGATCCGCGCTCCTGGGCCGCCACGCGGGTGATGGGGACACCGGAATACGCGCCGCCGGAACGCTGGGGCTTGCAATCGTGGCACATCGACGCGCTCAGCGACATTTATAGCCTCGGCGCGACGCTTTACCACGCGCTGACAGGGAAAATCCCGCAGACCGCCGGAGAACGCACGTCCAACCCTTACCAGTTCGCTCCGGTGAAGGAACTGGGGCGCGTCAGTGCGACCACCAAGAACGCCATCGTCCGCGCAATGGAACTGCCCCGCGTGAAGCGATTTCAAAGCGCCGCAGCGATGCGCGCCGCCCTGTTGGACGAAACGCCCCTGAGCGCCATCGAAGAAGTCCAGCCCGCCCGCCTGATGATCACATCACGGGGCGAAAGACTGCGCAACCGGGCGCTGCTGGTCCTGATTGGCCTGGTCATGCTGACCGTCGCCGGTCTTCTCGGCGTAGCGGGGCGGATGTGGCTCGATGCACGAGACGGCAAAGCGCCTACCCCCGAAACTGCCGTCCCAATGATGACGGCAACAGCCAGCAGCACAACGCCAGAAACCGGCGCTGTATCGCCGCCGGCGAGTGCCGCCATGCCCACACAAACACCCACGCCGCGCCCAACACTCCCTCCTGCTGCCGTCTCCACCATCCCCAGCGGGTGGACGCTGGCATTTAACGATGACTTCAACGACAACGCACACGCATGGGTCGTCGGCAGTTACGAAAACGACTGGGGGACGGTGACGCGCGTGATCACTGACGGCCTGTATATGTGGGACATCACCGCCGTGCGCAGCGTCGGGCGCTGGTGCACACCCGAAGTCGCGCCGTTGTCCGACTTCTACCTGACGGTAGACGCCCAAAGGGTCAGCGGGCCGCCGGATGCCAGCTACGGCGTGGTCTTTCGCCACAATGCGGGGAACTACTACCTGTTCAGCATCCGCGATGACGGCTTCTTCAACTTCAACCTGTGGTACAACTTCGCCTGGCAGGCCGTCATCGATTGGACGGGGACACTGGCGATTCGCCCTGGCGACGTGAACCAACTGGCAGTTTTGGCGAAAGGGACACACTTCACCCTCAGTGTCAATGGGACAACGGTGGCCGAAGTGGAAGATGCGCAATTAGCCGATGGGGAAATCGGGCTTTCGGTGCTCTTCATCACCCCTGGCAATGCGGTGTTCACATTCGACCGTTTTCAGGTCTACACGCCATAGGCATTTGGTCAGGGTCTTATCATTCTCGTCACAGCTCCCTATTTTTGCTTCGAGCGGATCGCCAGGTCCGCGTCTTATGCGCTTAAAACGGGGAACTGGCGTTCCCCTCGGAGCAAGAATGACAAGACCCTGGGCATTTTGTCAACCTGACAGACTACAAAAATATGGTATGATAGGGGAGAAGAATTAGAAAAAGGATAGGAAACAAACTGTGATTCGAGGTGTACTTTATACTGCAGGTCGTGTTTTGATCGCGCTGTATGCGCGGCTGTTTATGGATCTCGAGATTCTGTGGCAAGCGCCACTGCCCGCCGGTCCAAAACTCATTGTGGCAAACCATCCAAGCTTTACCGATCCCTTCGCCATCTCCCTCCTCTCCTCACGCCCGATGGCAATTTTGATTACCTCCTTAGCTTTTCTGGTTCCCATACTCGGCTTTTACCTGAAACGGTCGCGCCACATTCCGGTAACGCCAGGGGCAGGACGCCCTGCGTTCGATGAAGCCTTGCAACGACTGAAAGCCGGTGAAACCGTGGCGCTCTTCATCGAAGGCCAGATCAGTCCCACTGACGGCGGTTTCTGCCCACCGCGCACCGGCGCAGTACGGCTGGCCTTAAGCGCAGGAGTGCCCATCATCCCGGTAGGCATCCATATCGCGCGCGAGCGGTTGCACGTCATCGAGGCCAAAATTAAGGGTGAAACCTACCCGGAACAGTGGTATCTGCGCGGGCCGTTCCGCATGACCGTGGGCGAGCCGATTCACCTGGATGGGGACGTCGAAGATCACGCGCATGTGCGGGCAGAATCGCAGCGCGTGATGCAGCGCATTATCGACCTGGCCCACGAAGGCAAACGCCGACTCCAGGAAAGCGCGCGGCCCCGGAACGAAAGGGCACGCCGCATTGTCGCCGAGGCGATCTAAAACATTCCGGCGTCAGGAGAAATTATGATCGACGTCTGGGGGGTGTTTTCCAACAGCTTGTGGATTCTGGGACTCGCGGTGTTGTTGGCCGTGTGGAGCTACGCCGCCTACGAAGCCGGTCGGCGCAAGGTCAAAGTCCGCCATATCGTCAACGAACTGGGCTACGCGCTGGCCTTGAACGCGGGCATGGTACTTTTTCTCGCCGGGATGGCGACCACGGAAAAGCGTGGATGGGCGCGCGGCTTGTGGATCGTGATCGGCCTCGGTGTCATTGCCGAAAGTGTGTGGCGCATCGTTCAACACCGGAAGGCGGCGGCACTATCGACCGATGAACGTCAATAACACCGTGGACAAAGGGGAATCTAGCGATCCCCTCCAGGTCAGAGCAACGGCTATGCCGGCGCACCAAAGCCAGCGTATCTGGCTGGCCCTTGTCTTACCCATCGTCGTGATGCTTGGGGTGAGCCTGGTAGAAGGGGTCGCCGGCCACGTGGTTGGGCACACACTGCTAGGGATGTTCGGAGCCGCCATCGGCGGGCTGGCGGCCGGGGTCACGGTCAAACGGTTCGTCGCGCACGGCAAAGATAACGGTGAGGTGCTCTTCGGCCTCGGCGCGACGACGGCCATCGGCGTGGTGGCCATCGGCTACTTCTATCTGTTCTACATCGACAAGGATATGCAAAACATCCTCACGCCGGCGCGCAACGTCGAGCAAATATCCATCTTCGTGGAGTTTCTGACCGCCCAGTACGCCGGGACGCTGTTGGCGCAGTACCTCTTTCCCCAGTTGCCAGCATCGGACGCAGAAAAGCGTGATGCGGGATAGAGTTATCCCGCATCACGCTTCACAACATTCCATCTCGGTTTACTCGCCGAGGCTTGTAATACTCCCCGCGCCGGTGACTCGCCGATCGATGGACGGGTGTCCGGCATAGGCTACGTCCCCGCTGCCGGCGATGTAAATGCCGAGGGACTCACGCGCCCGCAACGTTACCGAACCGCTGCCCAAGATGTCGACCTCAGCCGTATCGCTTTCCACGTTCCTGGCCCGATAATCGCCGGAGCCGTTGATGATGATAGTCTGCTGCGCCACCTTGCCCCTGGCGATGTCGAGCTGGCCCGAACCGGGAATGGATACATCCAGCGTGTCGGCCTGGAGACTGTCGAAATCCACATCCCCGGAACCGCCAATGCGGATGTCCACATCGGCTGCCGTGCAATCCGCCGCGCGCAGGTTGCCGGAGCCGCCGATCCGCAGCGTGGTCGTCGTCGCCTGCAGATCACCCAGGTTGATGTTGCCGGAGCCGGAGATGGTCACCGCGATGGACTCGGCGTCCAGGTCAGGCCCGGTGATGTCGCCGCTGCCGGAGAGCACAATCGTATCGAGCGCCTTCACCGTCAGGTAGAAGCGGACGGGTTTCGTCGGACGCAGCGCCGTGTACGTCCGGCTGTCGATCCGCACCTGCCCGCCGCTCGTGGTGATCTTGAAGTACGGCAGCAGGTTGTCCTCGGCTTCGATGCGCAATTCCTCTTTGTCGCCATAGGCGATGGTCAGGTCGCCGAACGAGGCCAACTCCACGCCTGTAACGTTGTTGAGCGCGTGGGTCTCCGTATCGACGCGCCCCGACCCATAGACGACGCCAGAACTTGCCGGTCCACACGCCAGGCTGCTCAAGAGCAACATCACTATAACTAACACAATCGCCAGATTTTGCTTTTTCATTGGATATCTCCCCTTCTGTCTCTAATCGTTTTAACGCTCAGAGACCGTTTCGCGTAGATCGAGGCGCGGGCGCGCATTGGAAAAGAGCAGCAAGACGCCAATCCCCACCAGCAGCGCTGGCCCGACCATGTTGAGCACCCACCAACCGGGCCGCAAAGCCACCAGTCCCAGCATCCCGATCAGCCCAACCGCGGCAATCGCGCACAACATCGTCCCGGCGACCATCAGCCCGGGGCGACGCTTGCGGAAGTGAACGAACAGCAGCGCCAGCCCCACCGAGAGCGGCTCAATGGTCCACAGCACAGCCCACACTCCCCACCAGCCGGTGAGCGCGCAGAACTGGAACAACAGCCCATTCATTCCAATGATGATGGCGGGGATCATCAGCCAGACGTTGCGCATGAAGAACGCCGCCAGGGTAAAACCGAGCGCCACGGACCACACTTCCACCGGCCACAGCCACGACCAGGCTCCCCACACGTTAAAGACACTGGTGAAAAGCAAGACGCCACCCGTCGCCAGAACCGGCGCACCGACAATGAAGAACGCCCCCAGGCCACGTCTGTGGGGCCACAGCAACGGGATCAGCATGAAGAACGCCCCCACCCCAACCACGAGCACCGGCCACAGCCGCCAGATGCTCCAGTACCATGAGCGAATGCCGAGCAGCGGCAGCACTACATTCGAAATCAGCAGCAACCCGCCCAACAGAATCAGAAAAAGACCGACTAACGTTGAAACTCGCTTATCCATGATTTTCCTCCTTAACGTGAATATGACTATAGGATAGCAGAAGGAGGGGGGAAATGCCTATTCGATAGCTAACAGTTGGCTATCGAATGGCTGTAGTGGATTCAAGACAAGCTACTTTGAGCATGCGCTAAAGCATAAAAAACGCTTCAAGCGGATCGCCAGCTCCGCGTAGCTTCGAGCGGATCGTCAGATCCGCGTGCTTCGAGCGGATCGCCAGATCCGCGCGTCCCTCAAGCCAATGCCGCCCTCACATCATCCAGCGGGATGATAGCGCGTCCATCGCTCAAATAGAAGCGTGCGCTGGACCACAGATAAGCCACCGGACTTTCTGCCAGATTCCAATGCGGCTGGCAGGGATTGTCATGGATGTAGTTCATTTTCTGTTGGATGAACCTGGCCGAGTAGGCTGCCTTCGCCAAATACCCCTCCTCCCAGACAACATACTGCTGCCGCTCCGGGCGAGCGACCAAGGCAGCCAGACGCGCCAGGGCCGGTTGATTGTCCTCGGCTTGCAGTTGGCGGATCAACCGGTCGGCAGTGTGCTTCTTGAAATCACGCATGACGTCATCGTAAGGGTCATCGGCGCTGCACTGAATGATCAAGTGAATGTGATTGGGCATGATGACAAAGGCGTACAACTTGAACCGTTCCCGCAGACGCATACAATCCAGCGTATCAACAAGCAGGCGCTTGATAACATCACGCTGAAAGAGGGGCAAACGTTGCACAGCAGTGGTCGTGATGAAGTACATGTACGCCGGATCAAAGTCAGGTCGCCATTCGGTGGTCATCTTTTATCGCTCTCCTCACTATCACTCAAGCTTTAAGCGGATCGCCAGATCCGCGTCTCCCCACGCTTCAAGCGGATCGCCAGATCCGCGTCTCCCCACGCTTCAAGCGGATCGCCAGATCCGCGTCTGAACCTCAAGCGGGGAACTGGCGTTCCCCTCGAAGCACAGGTTGTGTACCGCCTACGAGCAAATCGCCTAATCGCACTCCCCCACGCTTTCTCCCGCTTGCTTCGAGCGGATCGCCAGATCCGCGTTCCTCCACGCTTCGAGCGGATCGCCAGATCCGCGTCTGAACCTCAAACGGGGAACTGGCGTTCCCCTCGAAGCATAGGTTGTGTACCGCCTTCGAGCAAATCGCCTAATCGCACTCCCCCACGCTTTCCCTCGCTTGCTTCGAGCGGATCGTCAGATCCGCGCCTGAACCTCAAACGCGGATCGCCAGATCCGCGTCTGAACCTCAAACGGGGAACTGGCGTTCCCCTCGAAGCACAGGTTGTGTACCGGCTTCAAGCAAATCGCCTAATCGCACTCCCCCACGCTTTCCCTCGCTTGCTTCGAGCGGATCGTCAGATCCGCGTTCCCCCACGCTTCAAGCGGATCGCCAGATCCGCGTCTGCTGACTCGGCTCAGCCTCAAACGGGGAACTGGCGTTCCCCTCGAAGCATAGGTTGTGTAACCCCACTCCGCGTCTGGGCCTCAAGCGGGGAACTGGCGTTCCCCTCGAAGCATAGGTTGTGTAACCCCACTCCGCGTCTGGGCCTCAAGCGGGGAACTGGCGTTCCCTTCGAACATAGGTTGTGTAACCCCACATCCGCGTCTGAACCTCAAGCGGGGAACTGGCGTTCCCCTCGAAGTACAGGTTGTATGACCTAAAAAATCGCGTTGATGAGCGCTGTGAAGTATTGGGGCGTGATCCACAAAAACACGGCCAGGATCAGCACAATCGAAATGAGGCCCAGGACCACAGCAAAGATGCGCCCTAGCCCGCGCGCGAGCGTCTTCTTCTTTGCTATCCAGACCGGGAGGGCGAACGAAATGACAATGACCCACACCAGGATGATCCACGAGGTTTGCCAGTGCGTCCAGTTGTTGGTGAGTGCGCTATACGTCAAGAAGACGGCGACCGTCAGCGCCGGGCCGATGAGAGGCAACATCCAGAGACTACCGGTGGCGTACATAATGAAGCACAATCCCAATGCTCCCAGGAAAACTTGTACCGGCCAACCCAGCTCATAAATCAGCCAGTTATCGGTTGGTACGGCAACCGAGAGCATCAGCAGATTGCCAAACATGACGAGCAAAAAAGCATTGAGAACGGCCCGCCCGATACTGTAGCGCCGCGGCGTGCGACGCGCGGGAGACTCTGTCACGTTCACAGCCGCCGCCTGTGCAACCGGCTGGGTCACCGGAGCAGCAGAGGGAACGGGCGTCTCTGCCCCAAGCGGCTGGAGCCGCTTCTGCCCCAGCGTGATATCGGTTTCGTCGTTGGCGAACGCAAGATCGGCGGTAGGCCGCTGCGCTGCCATCACCCGGCGCGTATCGCCGGAGATGACGGCCACCGATTCCGCGGGCGCATCCGATGTCGTGAACGAGAGCGGCAGCGAGATACGCGACGGCAACTCGATTCCCGACTCTTCGGCAGCAGCACGCAACGCCTGGGCCATTTCCACCGCGCTCTGGTAACGGTCTTCTGGCTTTTTCGCCAATGCCTTAAAAACAACGCGTTCGAACGGTTCGGGAATGTCCGGGTTGATGCGGCGCGGCAACGGCAACGGGTCGTTGACGTGCTTCATCAGGATCGCCAGCGGGGTGTCGGCGTCGAAGGGCGTGCGCTGCGTCAGCATTTCGTAGAAGACGATGCCGAGCGAGTAGATATCGCTGCGGGCGTCGCACAAGCCCTGCATCCCCTGCTCCGGGGCCATATAATGCAGCGTGCCCATCAGCGCGCCGGAGACGGTGTAGCGCGTGCCGCCGATGATGTGCGCGATGCCAAAATCGCCCAGGACGGCCTGCCCACGCCGGCTCAGCAGGATATTGGCGGGTTTGATGTCGCGGTGAATCACGCGCTCGCTATGAGCGTAGGCCAGCCCGTCTAACACATCGAGCATGATGCGCACGATCTCGCCCCAGGCCATGTGCTCACCGCGCACGCGGTAGTCGTTGAGGCGCGTCTTGAGCGTATCGCCTTCGAGCAACTCCATGACCATGTAGTACACGTCGTCCTGTAC
Organism: Chloroflexota bacterium; assembly: GCA_019873725.1. Taxonomy (GTDB): domain Bacteria; phylum Chloroflexota; class Anaerolineae; order B4-G1; family SLSP01; genus DSWT01. Next base: position 12,023 of record JAIOAS010000087.1, read on the forward strand.
GTCGAAGTCGAAGACCTGGACGATGTTGGGATGGCGCAGCGCCGCCACCGACTGTGCTTCACGTTGGAAGCGCGCCTGCCACGTCTCGTCAACGGAGGCGTCGGCCCCGAATGCCTCATCGTCCATCAGGTCGGAACGCAGAACTTTGATCGCCACATAGCGATCAAGCTGCGGGTGATAGGCGCGATAGACGCGCGCCATCCCGCCCCGCCCAAGCGCTTCCAGAATGCGGTATTTACCGAGCGTCTTGCCTTCCAAAGAAGCCACTGCCATTGAATTGTTTTCCCCCTCGAAACTTAACGCCGCCGGGGCTATCGCAGGGGAATGAGATTTTATTGTATTGTTGATCATCATTCACCATCCTGCGACAAGGATAGCAGACTCACGGCGGCGTTACCTATTCGGTATCTATCAATTGACTATCCGCGCCCCACCAGTTTATAACCAAGCCCGCGAATGGTGAGCAACATCTGCGGATTGGCAGGATCAGGTTCGAGCTTGGTGCGCAACCGCCGCATCAGATTCTCCACCTGATAGTCGTAGACATCCGCCTGATATTCGGGCCAGACGGCGGCGGCGATGTCGTCCTTAGAGCAAACCTGCCCGGAATGTTCATGGAGATACGCCAGCAAAACGAATTCTTTGGAGGAGAGCGTGATCACGCGCCGGTCGAGACGCACCACACCCGCCGCCACATCCACCTCCAACGTCGGCAGAAACGTGTCGCGGTAGGTGATGTCGGGATCGTGAAAAGTCAAAGCCACATCGCCGATTTTAATGCAGTCCCCGTCATGCAGAGCGACCGGCTCCAGCACACGCACATCGTTGAGGAACGTGCCGTTGGTGCTCTCCAGGTCTTCGAGGATCACGCGCCAGCCGTCACGGCGCAAGCGCGCGTGCTCGCGGGAGACACGCTTGCTGGTGATGACAATGTCGTTTTCCAGCGCGCGGCCGATCGTCGTGGTCTCGCCGTTTAGCAGATGCTCGCGGCCTGTCGGATCGGTCAGGAAGGGCACCGGTTTGGTTGTCGAATCCGTCATGTGGCTCACCTCCAACCCCCTAGTGTACGCCGAGTGGCACACCTGTCAAACGGATGCCGGCTATCCTCAGCAGATTCAGCAGATGAAGCAGATTTTCCAGCATGGCATCTGCTCAATCCGCTTAATCTGCTGATTCAAACTCTGATGCGCTTGCCGCACTCCGGTTTGCGTCTATAATCGCCATGTATGAAAAGCCTGATGCGTCTCGAAAGCTGGATCGAGCAATTGGTCGAAGCGCCGTTCGTGCGGTTGTTTGCCGGACGGCTGTTCGCGCAGGACGTGGCGCGCCACCTTGCACGGGCGCTGGAAGACGGCGAGCGTCTGGGCGCCGACGGCGTGCCGGAAGTGCCGGGGCGCTATCGCGTCGCCCTGAACCCAGAAGATTTAGCGGCGCTGCAACGCCATCACCCGGATATGGATGCGCAACTCGCCGTTGATCTCCAGGCATTGGCCGAAAGCATGCACATCCGGCTGATGGAGCCACCCGCGGTTCTATTGGAACCCAGCCCCGACCTGCCGCTGCGCGCCGTGCGCATCACCCCGATCGACCGCGCGCTCCCTCAGCACGATCCCACCCGCGATCTGAACCTGGAATCGATCCGCCAGCGCATCGAACAGGAGGACTTGAACGGATTGCGAGCCTACCTGATCGTCCAGGGTGCGCACACCTTCGAGCTGACCCAGCCAACGGTGCGCATCGGGCGTGCGCTCGACAACGACCTCATCCTCGAAGACCTGCGCGTGTCGCGCTACCACGCCCAACTGCGCTGCCGTTATCGCCGTTACATTCTGCAAGATATGGGCAGTCGCGGCGGCACCACGGTCAATGGCTTCCCTATCCAGGAAATCGTACTCCGCCCCGGTGACGTCATCTCACTTTCCGGCGTCGATCTGATCTACGGTGAGGAAATCGGCGACCAGCGCCAGGAGGCGGTGAGCGCGCCCGCCACACAAGAAGATACGCGCGCTTATCCGGCGACGAGGCCCTAAGTATGGAAAACGCGACGGCGGAACTACTGCTGGCATTGCGGTTTGGACTGGCGCTGTTGCTCTACCTCTTCCTGGGCGTAGCGTTCTACATCCTCTGGCAGGGATTGCGCCAGCACGAGAAACCGCCCGCTATCGCGCATACGCCCGCGCACGTCATCATCGAGGAAGGCGAAGAGCAGGGTAGACGCTTGACGCTGCGCCCCGTAACCGCCATCGGCCGTAGCCATACCAACATCCTGATCATCGCTGATGCTTTTGCGTCCAACCATCATGCACTGATTCTGTGGCGTGACGAGATGTGGTGGCTCGAAGACCTGGAAAGCCACAACGGCACCTTCCTCAACGAACAACGCATCACGCATCCTATGCCACTGAGCACTGGCGATCGCATCCGCATCGGCACGACCGTGTTGCGCTTCGAGATAGACGAGTGAAAGAATCAAAAATCAAAAATCTAAAATCCAAAATCGGTTGAGGTACACTATGGACCTGATGCTGAAAGGAAAAACGGCGCTCGTTACCGCGGCGAGCCGCGGGCTTGGATACGCGGTCGCGCAGACACTGGCGCGGGAAGGGGCGCACATTGCGCTTTGCGCCCGCAACGCCGCAACGATCCAGGAGGCCGCTCGCGCGCTGGCCCGCGAAACCGGCGCGACGGTGCTGCCGGTGGTCGCCGACGTCGCGCAACCCGCAGACGTGCGGCGTCTGGTCGACGAAACCATCACGCACTTCGAGCATATCGATATGCTGTTCATCAATGCCGGTGGGCCGGCGCCGGGCCATTTTGCGGACCTGACGATGGAACAGTGGGAGAGCGGCATTCAACTGACCATCCAGAGCACGCTGCGGCTGGCGTATGCCGTCGTCCCGCTGATGCGCGCGCAGGGCGGAGGCAGCATCCTCGCCAACACCTCCGTCACCGTGCGGCATCCACTGGATGGGCTGACGATTTCCAATGCGCTGCGCACCGCCGTCATCGGCCTGGTGAAGACGCTGTCCATCGAACTCGGCCCGCACAACATCCGCGTCAACGCCATCGCGCCGGGCTGGACGCGCACCGAGCGCGTGAACGAAATCCTGCGCGCCCGTATGGAGCAAAACACCAGCAGCCTGGAAGAGGAAGCTGCCAAAATCACCACCGAAGTCCCGCTACGCCGCATGGCCGACCCTGTCGAATTCGCCCGCGCTGCCACATTCCTGCTCTCTCCGGCAGCCTCGTACATCACCGGCGTCACCCTGCTCGTCGATGGCGGTATGGCCCGCGCGGTGTTGTAATTCCAACCACGAATCCTCACGAATCTGCACGAATTTGCGCTTTCCAATTCGTGGGAATTCGTGTAGATTGGTGATTCTGCTTTTGGAGCAATCTATGAAATACTTTCTTGCCACATGCCTTTTTATTGCTTGTCTGCTGTTGGCGGCCTGCACTGCTACACCGACCACAACACCGGCGCCGACTGCTGCTCCCGCCACCGCGACGCCGGTGCCGACTGCGACGGCGACCCCGTCACCCACGCCTACGTCCACGCCCAGGCCGCGTGTGCTCACCATTTGTCTGGGTGCAGAGCCAGATTCGCTGTACCTCTACGCGGACGACACGCATACCGCCCAGGCCATCCGCGAGGCCATCTACGACGGGCCCATCGACACGGTAGGCTACACATACCGGCCTGTCATCTTCGACAAGCTGCCCTCTCTGGCAGATGGCGATGCCACGATTACCGCCGTTACCGTCGAGACGGGCGCGCAAATCGTCGATGCCAACGGTGACGTGGTGAAGCTCGCCACGGGGACGCGCGTCCGCCCTGGCGGCTGCCGCGCCGATGACTGCGTGGTCACCTTTGACGGGCAACCCCTCACGATGGATCAAATACAGGCCACGTTCACCCTCAAGCCCAACCTGCGATGGTCCGATGGGGAGCCGCTTACAGCGCAAGACTCCGTCTACAGCTTCGAGCTGGCCCGGCACGCGGACACGCCCAACTGGAAGTGGCTGGAATTGCGCACGAACAGCTACACCGCGCCGGATGACCGCACCGTCATCTGGGTCGGGCTGCCGGGCTTCCTCGACCCCGCCTACCAGACGGCTTTCTGGACGCCGCTGCCGGCCCACGCCTGGAGCCGGTACACGCCCGCCGAGTTGCTGACGCAGAACGCCGTCAACCGCACGCCGCTCAGCTATGGGCCTTACGTCATCGACGCCTGGACGCCGGGACAATCCATCCGGCTGTCACCCAATCCCTACTATTTTCGCGCGGCGGAGGAGCTGCCATTCTTCGAGACACTCACGTTCCGCTTTGTCTCGAGCCAGAATGTGAATACAGCTCTGGATGCGCTGGCGCAGGGTCAATGTGACGTGTTGGGCCTCGATCTGTACCTCGACCGTAACCTGCAACGCTTGCGTGAGATGGCGGCATCCGGGGAAGGCAACCTGTACACCATCAGCGGGCCTATCTGGGAACACCTGACCTTCAACGCCGACCCGCCCCCCGATTACGAGCAACCGGCGTTTTTCCGGGACGTGCGGACGCGGCGCGCGGTCGCCCACTGCATCAACCGCCAGGCCATCATCGAACAAGTGACCGGCGGTTTGGGCAAGGTGTCCGATGCCTACTTACCTCACGAACACCCGCTCTACGCCGCCGATGCGGTCATCCTGCATCCCTACGATCCGACGCAGGGTCAGGCGCTCCTGGAAGAGGTAGGGTGGCGCGATCTGGATGGCGATGGTGTCCGCGAAGCGCACGGCATCCCCGGTTTCTTCGACGGAACGGCGTTTCACATCCGCTACAGCACCACCACGGCGGACATACACGCGCACATCGGCGCGCTGGTCGCCGCAGACCTGGCGGCGTGCGGCATCCAGGCGGAAGTAGAACAGCTCGAGCCGGCAACGTTCTTCAAAGACGGCGCGGGAATGCCACTGTACGGTCGGCATTTCGACCTCGCAGAGTTCTCCTGGCTCACCGACGTGCAGCCACCCTGCGGCCTGTATCTCGCCAGCGAAATTTCGTCTGAAGTGAATCAGTGGAGCGGGCAGAACTTCGGTGGCTACAACAACCCGATCTACGACGCCCTGTGCCATCAGGCGCTCGCCGCTCTGCCCGGTGAACCGGCTTACGTCACGGCCCATAGCGAGGCGCAGCGTCTCTTCAGCATGGACTTGCCCGCGCTGCCGCTCTTCTTCCGCCCGCGCGTCTACGCGGCACGTGCCGATTTGACCGGCTTCAGCCCGGACGCCATCGCCGTGGAGACGTGGAACATCGAGGAGTTGGCATTTGGGGCGGAGTAAGGACTCACTCCGTACTCTCTACTCCGTACTCTCTACTCCGTACTCCAAGAGAAGCAACGCCGGCGGTGCATCGTAGACGCGGAAGCTCTCGTCGAGGTGCGGAAGGCGCAGGGCGTAGGGCGTGCCACAGCGTTCGGCCAGCGAGAGGGGGGACGGGAGGCCCGCGTCGGCCAGCGGGTCATCGGTAAGCGCCAGCGGCCCCACACGCGGGCAACGTCCAAAGGCGATGACGTGGCGCTCGTCGAAGATTGCCTCGTACCAGGCTAATGCCTGCGCGTAGCGTTCAGGTTGGCGTGACAGCGCTCCGTAGCCGCGCTGGCTCGCCAGCACGATCACATCCGCATCCCGTGCGATCTCCGCGAGTTGGGCGGCTTTTGCCCCGGCCTTCGAGGCCGTCTCCTCATCGTAAACCGGCGCAATCAGCGACGTGTAGCGTCCAGCATCGCCCTCGGACAGTGGAACGGGCAGCGCGTGCTCCCAGGCTTCTACAGCGATGGTAGACCCCGCAGGCACGTTCGCGTAGAGCCACTGCGAGGCGGCGATCCACGGGTGCGGTGCGGTGTAAATCGAGACCTGCGCCCATCCCAACAACGCCGTGGAGACGAGCACTGCCATCGCCACAACCCACCGCGCGACCGGCGCAGCGATCACTTTCACACACACCAACGCCGCCCACGCTGCCCACACCGGGTAGAGCGGCAGGAGATAGCGCGGGAACTTGACGTACAAGCCGGCAGTCATCAAGAAAAAGAGCAGCGTCCAGACGCAGGCCAGGCGCAGCGCCAACGATCCGCGCCGCCAGTACCACAATCCCCACACCAGCCCCAAAAGGCCCAGCAGTGTCGTCAGCGGGCCAAGTCCCCACAGCGCCATCTGCGCCAGCGGGTAAAGGTAAGGCAGCGTACCCGCGTACTGGCGTGTATAGGGGAAGACGAAACGCCCCGAAGCCATAAACGTCTGAATCGCCGGACCGTTCCAACACGCCGCGGGCCGCAGCAACGACCACGGGGAAGCGAGGGCGAAGGCAATAAAGATGGTAGACAGTAGACGGTAGACGGTAGACAGGGGGGGGAGCCACTTGTTACTCGCTACTCGTTTCTCGTTACTCGTTACCCGCAACTCGCAACTCGCTAC